>DATGUX010000238.1:0-2883 GCA_035300985.1 Fodinibius sp. | reverse complement strand
TGCTAACAATAAACAGGTTTTCTTAAATAAATTCTTCATCACAATCTTATTTTAAGTTTAGAAACTAAAGCTCACATTAAACAGAAGTTGTCTTGCCGTAGGAGGAGTGGCATTTTCAAAGCCAACCGCATTGGTCCCGGTTGAAAATACCGATTCCGGATCGAGTCCATGCATATTGCTGCTGATCATCCACACATTATTCATAGAAACCCCAATACTGGTATTTCTAATAGGGGTATTCTGTAATAAATGTTTAGGCAAGGTGTAGTTCAACTGAACATTTCTTAACCGCACATTGGTGGCATCATACAAATTGGCCTCGGTGATTCCGATATTGCCGGTCTGAACGGCCTGCCAGTATTGCTGTTGCGTAATTTTGTTGGTGTTTTCTGTAAAACCGTTATCGGCTTCAATAACACCATCTACCACGAATTCTTCTCTCTTGCCGCCCGGAGCTGTAACCTCTGCCGTCCCTACTGCCTGCATATTAGCTAAGGTGGCAGAAAACATATCTCCGCCAAAACGACCATCAATCAGGAAGGAAAAACTGAGTCCCTTATAGTTAAAGGTGTTTGTAATACCCAGCAAGAAATCGGCCTGCTGATTTCCTAATAACACCCTATCCGGATCTTCCTGGGGAAGACCGTTTCCATCAAGCAGAAGCTCACCGTGATGAGGGCTGCTTTCATCCTCTACCCTTTTAAACTGGGTTCCGTAAATCTCTCCGAAGGGCTGACCGGTAACCGCCATAATCTGCAGTTCATCGTACCCGCCTAAGCTATACTCGGTAACCTCTGAAGATAATTCTTTAACCACGTTATTATTCTTCGAGAAGTTTACATTCATATCCCAATTAAAGGAATCGGTACTCCGCAGGATTTCGGCATCCAAAATAATTTCTATACCGCTATTTTGAATATTTCCCGCATTTACCTTCTTGGCACTGTAACCACTCAGGGGATCCATGGGAATATTGATCAGCTGGCGGGTTGCATTCGATCGGTACCAGGAGAAATCTATGCCGATGCGATAATCAAAGAAACGGGCATTTACGCCGGCTTCATACGATTTAATCAATTCGCTCCGTACGGAAGGATCATACAGGACGTTATTACGAGAAGCCACCGTATTTCCATTAGGGTCCTTTGAAATATTATAGGTATTGTATAATTGATAAGGCGGCAGACTGTTACCTACCGTAGCGTATGAGGCGCGGAATTTAGTATAACTTAACCAGCTTGGCTGGCTATCGAGCATCTCGGTTAACACATACGAAAGGCTTACGGAGGGGTAAAAATAAGACCGGTTTTCAGAACTCAAGGTAGAAGACCAATCGTTTCTGAAAGTAGCATTTAAGAAAAGATACTGATCCCAATTAATACCGAAGGTTCCGTAAACGGAATTAATTTTCTTTTTACTGAAACCATGGTTTACCGTTGGCTTATCTATACCATTGTTTAAGGCAAACAGATCAGGTACTTCTAACTCACCTGAATTAGCATCCAGGGAAGTACTTTTCTGGCTCATGAGATTACCGCCCAACGTAAAGGATCCGCCCAGTTTCCCAAAGAGATGATCCTTTTCACCGGTTATTAAAGCTCTGAAATCGGTCTCGCGGAAATTCTTTTTACCAACACCATATTGTCCATTATCTCTAATGGGACTTCCGGCGTATAACCTCGACTCGGTATCGGTATTATAAATATCACTTCCAGCCTGGAACTTGGCACTTAACCAATCAAAGAACTGATATTCCAGCGAAGCATTCAGGATGAATCGGTCTCGCGTATCAGAGTTTAAGTTGTATTTTGCCGCCCAGTAAGGGTTCACTGAACTGGAGGGTTCATACCAAATCATATTTCCATATTGGTCTACGGAAGGATCAAAGTTTCGAATATCCAGCGACCTTGGCAGCATATACATGGTATGGAATACATTGCTGATGTTAGTACCGCCTTGCGGACGATTGGTGGCCTCTGAATTATTATACTGCACTTTGGTATCTAAAAACCAGCGATCTTCTTCTCCAAAATTAGAGGTAGCACGGGCCATAAGGTTCGTCCTTTCATACTTTTGTCCCGGAGCTATGCCCTGATCGTTTAGCCTGTTGAAGGAAGCATAAACCGAAGTAGATTTATATTTCTGGGAAAAAGATATATTCTGTTTATTCGTAATTCCAACACGCTGGTAACTATCTATATTATTATAGGTTTGTAAACCTACCTGGTTATCGTTCCAGTTTGTCACTTCCTGGCCATTTGTTTTAGGTCCCCAGCTTTCACTGGACTGAGAATCAAAAACGCCGTCAGAACCTTGGCCAAAAGCATCTTGCATTTCGGGACTCGTAAATATGGAAGAAAAACCAAGAGTGGAAGAAACGCTAATACCTAAACCCGGATTTTTTGTACCTGTCTTGGTCGTAATCAAGATAGCACCGTTACCTGCACGTGATCCATATAAAGCAGCAGCGGAGGGACCTTTCAAAACGGTCAGGCTGGCAATGTCATTCGGGTTAATATCAGACAGGCCATTCCCCATATCCAAGGAGGGATTCCAAAAATCATTATTTGACATGCCCGTAAAGTTGTCAATAGGCACTCCATCCACTACTATTAAAGGCTGATTATCGCCAGTAAGAGAGGTATATCCCCTGAGGAGAATTTTAGAAGATCCTGCGGGGCCGGTACTGGATCGCACGACCTGTAAGCCCGCAACTTTTCCGGTAAGGGCGTTGGTTACATTAGGCTCATGCGATTCCACCAGACTTTCTTCTTCTATTTGCTGCACCCCATAACCCAGCGACTTTCTCTCCCTCTTAATACCAAGCGCAGTAACCACCAGTTCTTCACCCTCAAAAACACTCGGCTGCAAGGCAACGTTAAT
>DATGUX010000237.1:0-4039 GCA_035300985.1 Fodinibius sp. | reverse complement strand
TATGAGGATGATGTTTACTATAATAATCCTATGGATTTTATTCCTAACCTAAACAAACAGTCATTGCTGAACAATATTCGAACCGTTGATTTTCGGCTTGTAAGTTATCAGGCGGATGAGCGCATAGGATATACGCAGCGCTTGAGTAATGTACTCAAAATGAAATTTATTGAACATGAGCTGGACATTTGGGATATGGATGCAGATGACGAATGGAATCAATGGCCTCAGATGCTTAAAACTCACATTATTTAAAAAGATACTATGGCAGCTATTTCTAAAATATTAATCGCCAATCGCGGTGAAATTGCACTGCGTGTCATTCGAACGTGCAAAGAGCTGGGCAAAAAGACGGTAGCCGTCTATTCTACGCCTGATGCTGAAGCTCCGCATGTGCTGCAGGCTGATGAGTCCGTTCATATCGGTGCTGCTGCCTCTTCGGAGAGCTATCTGGTGATAGACAAAATTATTCAGGCCGCTAAAGACACCGGGGCGGATGCAATTCATCCCGGCTATGGTTTCCTGAGCGAAAATGCCGACTTCTCGCAGCGCTGCAATGAGGAGGATATTATCTTCATCGGTCCAGAGCCCTATGCCATTAAGATGATGGGTGACAAAACAGCCGCGCGCGAACTTATGAGCAAGGCTGATGTTCCCTTTCCGCCGGGCACCAAAAAAGAACTAAAGGATATTGGTGAAGCCAAAAAGATTGCTGATGATATTGGTTATCCCGTCTTGGTAAAAGCAGCCGCCGGCGGGGGCGGAAAGGGGATGCGGATTGTCGATTCTGAAAAAGATTTTGAATCCGGCATAAAAGCAGCCAAATCTGAGGCACGTAATGCCTTTGGAGACGATCGCGTCTATATCGAAAAATACCTGGTGGAACCACGACACGTTGAGTTCCAGATTATGGCCGATGAGCACGGAAAGGTGCTTCATATTATGGATCGGGAGTGTTCTATTCAGCGCCGCCACCAAAAGGTGATTGAAGAAGCTCCCTGTTCAATACTAACGCCGGAGCTGCGCACGGAAATGGCGGATGCGGCTGTTTCAGCAGCAAAGGCCGTGGATTATGTCGGGGCCGGAACGATCGAATTTTTAGTGGATGCTGATCGCAACTTTTACTTCCTGGAAATGAATACCCGCCTGCAGGTTGAGCATCCCGTCACGGAGCTGATTACAGGTCTGGATTTAGTGGAGTTACAAATTTTGGTGGCTGAGGGCAAGGAATTGCCTTTCAACCAGGAGGATATAACCATAGATGGGCACGCAATTGAATGTCGTATTTATGCCGAAGATCCGCGCGACAATTTTCTGCCCAGTACCGGCACTTTGACCAAGCATCGCATACCTTCGGGCAATGGCCTTCGGGTGGATGCCGGGGTAGAAGAAGGACAGGAGATAACTATTAATTACGATCCGATGATCTCCAAGCTTTGCGTCCACGCTGCGGACCGAAAGCATGCCATCCGGCGGATGAGCCGAGCCCTGAGAGAGTACGAGATTGCCGGTTGCCGCACCACCATCCCATTTTGCAGCTTTGTGATGGAGCACCAGTCTTTTATCAGTGGTGATTATGATACGCACTTTGTGCCGGATCATTTTAGCGACGCCGAGCTAAATGACTTTCGAAGACCTAAACCTGATATTCAGGCGCTAACTGCTGCACTGCTTACTACTGCGAACGACAACGAAGCCGGCCAGAATAAGCAGGGTGCACCCGCAACAACAGATGCGGCGGCTCGTTCTGAATGGTGGAGACGCCGAAAATGACTATGGGGTAACTTTTCATGAAAACTCTTCTCCGGTTAGAAGAAGCAGCCATGTTGATACTGTCAATAATACTGTTTTCGCAGACGGACTTTAGTTGGTGGTGGTTTCCGGCTCTTATTCTGGTGCCTGATATCGGAATGGCGGGCTATGCTGTTAATCCTAAAGTAGGTGCAGTGACTTACAACCTTTTCCACCATAAAGCCATTGCTGTGGCTGCTTTTATTGTTGGTTTTATCTGGGGGCTTCCCGTCCTTGAATTAACGGGCATTATTCTTTTTGGGCATGCCTCTATGGATCGGATATTTGGATATGGACTTAAATACTGCGATTCATTCAAAAACACGCATATCGGAAAAATATGAATTCATTAGCTATATAAACTGCAATAGGATATTCTGTGAATAATAAAAAAGAACAACTTTTTAGCCAGCTTAAAGAACTTGATACGGAACAACGAAATAAGGCTACTCGACAGATCGACCTGGCTGATTCTATGGAAATTGCCCGCCTCATTAATGCCGAGGATAAAAAAGTAGCCGGGGCCGTCGAGAAGAAGCTGCCGGCTGTTGCCCGTGGCATCGATCTGACTAAAGAAGCTTTTGAAGCCGGCGGACGCCTTATTTACGCCGGAGCAGGCACCAGCGGACGCTTGGGAGTGCAGGATGCTGCTGAATGTCCGCCCACCTTTGGATCGGATCCCTCACAGGTTGTGGGGCTGATAGCGGGAGGGAAGGCAGCAGTTTTTGAAGCCCAGGAAGGAGCCGAAGATTATGAAGCTAATGGCAGAGAAGCCGTTCGCGATATAGAGTTAAACTCTAATGACGTTGTCTGCGGACTGGCTGCCAGCGGACGTACGCCCTACGTACACGGAGCCCTCAGGGAAGCCAAGAAGACGGGCTGTAAAACCATCTTTGTGACCACCGTTCCCGCCTCGCAAATCACGATTGATGTAGATGTAATGATCGACATTCCGGTAGGTCCCGAAGCTATTATGGGCAGCACGCGAATGAAGAGTGCCACCGCCCAAAAGATGGTGCTTAATATGCTTACCACCGGGGCTATGGTCCGGCTGGGCAAAGTGTATGAAAATGTGATGGTTGACCTGCAGCTTTCTAATAAAAAGCTTGAGGAACGATCCAAGCGCATCATTATGATGTTTACCCAAGCAGACTACGAGCAGGCCGGCCAGTGGCTCGAGGAAGCAGACGGTCACGTTAAAACGGCCTTGGTCATGGCATCAGCAAATGTAAACAGAGCAGAAGCAGAACAAAAGCTTGAAGAGGAAGACGGCTTTATCCGTAAGGTTCTTCAGCAAGAAAGCTCCAGGCAGCAATGATAAAAATTCTCTTCAGTATCATTTTATGGATATACTGGGCCGTATGCATCATCTTTTTCTTTTTTCTGGTTAGCCTGCTTTATCTGCTGACTTTCCCCTTCGACCGGTTTAATGTCATACCTAATCGGGTTCTCAAAGGCTTGGCCTGGATGATGATGAGGGTCAATCCGGGCTGGTCAGTAGATATTTCAGGGATCGATCCTGCGAAAATTGCTGAACCGACCATTGTTATTGCCAACCATCAGAGCTTTTTGGATCTGCCTTTATTATATCTGCTGCCGTGGCGAATGAAATGGGTTGCCAAAAAAGGACTTTTCCGTATCCCTATTTTTGGATGGATTATTTTTATGACCGGTCAGCTCGGTATTGATCGCAAGAGTATGCGGTCGGCCCGTAAACTTGATGCACTGATCCGTCCCATTAAGGCCAGCATCCCGGTGATGATCTTTCCCGAGGGACACCGAAGCCGAACCGGTCAGATACAGCCTTTTAAGAATGGAGCTTTTAAATTAGCCAGAAAGTATAATTTTAATATTCTGCCAGTCGTTCTGAAAGGGGGCTTCGATGCGATGCCTGCGGGCAGCTGGCGTGTGGCTCCCAAACAAAAGTTCAGTATTTCTGTTTTGAATCCTGTCAAAAGCGGACAATTTTCTTCAGCAAGTGAATTAAAGGAGCACGTCTTTGCGTTAATAGAAAGCGAAATGTAGTTTGATCAACAGTTAACAATAAGCTATTGGCGAATTCTCCGACAAATAAGCGCTTGAAGGATTCTATGTATCGCGTTCGGGTTCTCAGCGCGATAGTAACGGCACAGCTTATTATATTAGCCATTATTAAGTTTTGGCCTGTACAGTCATCCAATAAACCGATGAAAGCGGCAGACTTCTCTGAAGAACCCGTTTTTCAGGAAGTCATTATCACCAGGCAGCC
>DATGUX010000236.1:0-4537 GCA_035300985.1 Fodinibius sp. | reverse complement strand
AACTGTGAATCTAACGTAGAGTAGGGGGATAGGAAGACCCATTATTATAATAATAGCCAGTAAGCAATGGGGTTGTATCGACAGCTAACATCCCTTGATTGGTAAGTTCAATCTGTCACATAAGGGCCGGTTATGTAAAGTTACATTTCTGCTAATAATATCACCATTTTCAATAAATGGTATTGGCAGATCCCCTCATTATGACTAAAATGACCTTGGGAACTGAGGGAAAAAATGGAACTAATGCTGGTATATCTGCATATTACAGGATACAGATATCGTAAAGGGTGAACCGATAGCAGAGTATTTCTTGGTATGTCTGATCAAAAAAAGATTCTTCGCTCTATCATGCATGGGATAAAGGAGCTCATGCCCGGTGATTCTTCCGGAGAACAAGCCACGGCGGTTCGGGCCTATCATAACATGCTATCGATCAAGGACCTGTTTCTGGGCAACCCATTGAGGCAGTGGTGGGATCGAGAGCTGTGGCCCATTACTTCCGGGAACTATCTGATTGGCGAGCGGGAAAGTCCGGTGGCTATCTGTACGCTGACCTCCCCGCAGCTCATGGAGCCGCTCCAAAAAGCCGAAGGAACTGCTATTGTCGGCCGCTTGGTGACCGCTAACTTGGGTATTGAAAAGATCATCCTATTCCCCCTCGGGCATAGCATCATCCGGGAAAGCTGGTTCAATATGGATCAGTACGTCCCGCAGGTACGGGTGCAGGCCCAGCAGCTGGTCTTTGACCTCGTGGGCAATGCGGTGGCCTTCCCGGACGGACAAGTCAGAGGGAACCCGCAGGTGGAAGTCCATATGGCGATCAAAGCCCATCTTGCGAAGGCGCAGGTTTTCCATGCTCTGTACTTGCGGGTGAGCCAAAGCCACGTGCTCTACCTCATCCAGCCATTCCGGGTTGGGTTGCTTGTCCATGAGTTCTCCCAGGGCCGGGCGACCCATGCGAAAAGCATTCCCTAAAATGATGACGGCGGCCCCCAGGGCGGCCCAGTCGTCGGCAATTTCATAACCCGGTCCACCCAGTAAGGCAATAGAAATACCGATGAACGCAGCGCCTGAGGTAATGGCATCACTTCGGTGATGAAAGCCGTCGGCTTTAATGGCCTGACTTTCTACCGATTCCCCAACGCCGGAGACATAGCGTGATAGGCCTTCTTTGACAAGAATCACCACAGCGAGCACGACAAGCGTGAAGCCCGCGGGTGGGTGGTGACGCGTGGTTAGGTTTCCGATACTTTCATAGGCGATAAAACCGGCGGCTATGACAAGTCCCAGCACAACGACCAAGGCGGCGAGGGGTTCGGCTTTGCCGTGACCATACGGATGGTCCTGATCCGGGGGCTTGGCGGAGGTCCGCAGTCCGATAAACATGACGGAGGCCGTAAAAATATCGCCGACAGACTCGACGGCATCGGCAATGAGAGCAAAAGAATGGCCAAGGATCCCAGCAACAGCTTTAACGACGGCTAACACAACACTAATAGCAATACCGATAGCGGTCGTTTTGAATCCTTGCCGAGCGGGATGCGTGTCGTTTGGGTTACTCAAATTCGGTACATCCTTTGGTGGGTTGATAGACCGCCGCGCTTTGCTGGTAGACCAGTTTGGCGCCCAGGTGGGCGGTATATCCCAGCTGCAGGCTTCCCCCTACCAGCAGTATCGTGACCGCCCATCGCTTGCCGGCCGAGGGGATCCATCGGATGCCCCATAGGTCGAGCAGATCAATAACGGTAGCGGCCGAAAACAGATAACCAAGCATAAAGGCCGCTTGCTCGTGGGCTTCCAACACGGTAGGATCACACATGCTGCGATTGACAACGCCATCGGCGATGGTGCCGGTATACACGGCAATCCAAGCAAATCCAAGCCCCACGTAGAGCATCACCCGACTTATGGTAAGGGCTATCCCGGCCCGGGAAGAAGAAAAGCCATGCCAGAAGAGACGGGCGGTGGCCGCTCCCAACAGTAGTACAATCGGGAAATGTACGACCATGGGATGCCACAACTCGGCCCGCCACATACTTGGAAGTGATTCCATGTTACTGCAGAATCTCTACGCTAATCGGATCCAGCCGCTGCCCCGTTTTTTCAACTTCAACTTGCACTTGCTGGCCGGTCTGCAAGGTACTGAACGGGACCGTTTGGCCGCCTTGGGTAAGGGTGGTGGTATCGGTAAAGTACAGCTCCAGGCGCTGCCCGTCCTCAGTTTCCACGTATATTTCGGTTTCCTCGGGGTTGAGCTCGTCAATGGTTCCGGTGTACGTTCCTGACTCCACCACGTCGGTACCGCCTCCTCCACAAGCTGCAAGCATAAGGGTAAGGGTTAAAAATACACTGGCTAATGATATGTGTTTCATAATAATAGTTGGTTTAAATGATGTATAACAGCAATGGATGTTTGCGTACCGAAAATATAATGATCCCTCCGGGAATCCCAATCATTTTTAAAAGAGAAAAATTGATTCTCACAGGCTTTAAGAACTGTTCTTTAAATAAAATATTATAAAATGCCAGCCGTGTGCCCCACCTAATAAAGTTTCAATAAGACAAGTATAAAATTAGCTATTTATGGAATTCTACATTAGAAAAACCTAAAAATAGGCTCAAAATTAATTATCCGAGCAGTTGCCAAAATATATATCGTTAGGCTACGAACTATGTTGTATTCATTTTAGGGTATACCCTAAATCGCTACGCCTTCTGGGGTTCTAAATCGGCGTTCGTGGGCCCTATTTGCCTGTTTCGATACAATACCCTAATTTCGCTACGGTAAAGGCCAACAAATCCCCCAAAATAATGAAAGCCACCTACGTCCGCGTGTCGACCTTTGAGCAAAATATCGCCCGCCAGCTGGAGGGTAAGGAAGGAGAGGTGTACTGGGATAAAGTCTCCGGGGCCGTGCCCTTTGAGGACCGCGCGGACGCGGGGCGGCTGCTGGCCGATGCCGAGGCCGGGGACATCGACGAGGTCGAGGTTCATTCGATCGATCGTCTGGGCCGGGACGCGATCAACGTGCTGCAGACCATCAAACGATTTACCAAACTGGGGGTGAACGTGAAATCCCAAAAGGAAGGGCTCAATACGCTACTCGGGAATGGCAACCAAAATCCGGTCGCCAAGCTATTGGTATCGGTCTTGTCCACCTTGGCCGAGATTGATTATAATAACAGGAGGGAGGCGCAGGCGGAAGGCATTGCCCGGGCCAAAGCGGAAGGCAAATACAACGGCCGAGCCAATGGGACCGGCCTGTCGGACGGGGGGCTGGTGGAAAAGCATTCGGATATCGTGCAGGAACTACAGAAAGGAGAGACGATTCGCCGAACGGCCAAGCTAACGGGGCGAAGTACGAATACCGTTCAACGGGTGAAAAAAGCCCTGGATGGCCTAAAAACAACAGACTAATTAAAAATCTGTCCCGGAGATCGCCGCTTAGAAGCGAAATTTAAGATCTATCCCACTATTAGCTCAGCTGTGGCGCCATACTTGCGCCGAAGCTTCGGTAGATTGTTATCTTATGTGCAGGAGGGAGGCGCGTCCCCCTTAAAGGCATGGTGAGATTGGCTGACTGTTAGTTTACTACAACCGTATTTGGCATTTAATCGTAGAGTGTAGAGTGCTTGTTTTATTGAGCTACTCCAAATCGCTAGTAAGTAGATAGCCCCAGTACGTTCTCCTTAGAGTTATTATATAATCTGATGATACACACTACAAAGTCACTAAGAGTTGATTATAAACTGTTTTAATAGTTCTCGCTTTCCGTTAGATTAGCAGGTTACAGAACCAACCTAATTTTATCAAAGTTTATGATCAATAAAGATAAGCGACATCCAGAGGAAATACTGCTTATCAATGCTTCTCACTTGTTTAGTAAAGGAGATCCAAAGAATTATCTGGAAGAAGAGGAACTCTCTACCATTATTGGCTCAGATGAGATCTCTGAAAATGATTTTAACTTGAGCCCTTCGCGTTATGTATCTCAAAACGTTGGCGAAGAAGTACTCCCCTTAGAGGATGCTGTTGTTTTACTGGAAGAGGCAGAAGAAGAGCGGGCTAAAGTGGACGAAGAATTAAACAAGGTATTAAAAGAACGGGGGGTTTTAGTATGGCCAAAGTAGATCCCACAACATTAAAAGAATCAGAAAAGGTTGAGTTCAAAGAGATTTTTACCGATTCTGCCTTAAAAACACTGGCTGCTTTTGCCAATACAAAAGGAGGCTCACTCTATGTCGGTGTGAAAGATGATGCTACGCTTCTATCCAAAGGAATCACTGATGAAATGCAGCAAGATGTTGTTAACAAAACAATGCAGATCCTTGGCATTACCCCACGGGTTCGCTTACATAAGCACGAAGGAAATGATTTTCTGGAGGTAAAAGTAAAACAGCACCGTCCTCCGGTTAGCGTGCGCGGCACATATTACCATAGAGTTGGAAATACGACTCGTGAAGTAACGGGGGAGGATTTAAAACAACTCTTTTTACAAGGCGAATCGTGGGATACCATCACCAATGATCGATTTAGC
>DATGUX010000235.1:0-13257 GCA_035300985.1 Fodinibius sp. | reverse complement strand
TGGAATCTACCAAAAACATAGTGCAGGAATTTCTGCAATCGGATCAATTGCCCATTGTGGTATATGTGGCTCCGGAAGGCGGTCGGGCCGCCAGCGCCGGTACCTACATAACAATGGCGGCTCATATTGCAGCGATGGCGCCCGCCACGACGATTGGAGCTGCCTCGCCCGTACAAATGGGCGGAGGACAAACGGATTCGGTAATGAAAAAGAAGATTTTCAATTACTCCGAGAGTTTTATTGAAAGCATTGCTAATCAGCGCGACCGCAATGCTGACTGGGCGATATCGGCCGTGCGTGACGGAGAAGCCGTCACTGCCAAGGAAGCGCTGGAGCTCAATGTGGTCGATTATATAGCAGACAGCAGAGAGGATCTGCTCAACCAGATTGATGGACAAGTAGTGGCCGGCGATACTTTGCACACCCGTGAGGCTACCATCACAGAAATCCCCACTAACCTGGCCGAGAACTTTCTGGGCTTTATCATGCGTCCTGAGGTCATGCTTATTCTCACCATGATTGCCATTTACGGCATTATCGGAGAGGTTACCAATCCGGGCGCTATTGTGCCGGGCGTGGCCGGTGTTATCGCACTTATTCTGGTATTGTATGCTTCCGCCTCTATGCCTATTAATATTGCCGGTTTTGCACTTATCGGACTGGCTATCGTGCTTTTTGTGGCCGAAGCTTTTACACCAACCTTTGGGTTGTTAATTGCCGGCGGATCGGTCTCCTTCTTCCTGGGAGCGCTTATGCTGTTTCAGGAGTTTCCGAAATCGATGGAGCTTTCCTGGGCCTGGCTTATTCCTGCTACTGTGCTGACCACGCTCTTCTTTGTTTGGATTGTTACCGAAGGTA
Source organism: Fodinibius sp. (assembly GCA_035300985.1). Lineage (GTDB taxonomy): Bacteria > Bacteroidota > Rhodothermia > Balneolales > Balneolaceae > Fodinibius. The sequence continues at coordinate 12,399 of DATGUX010000235.1, read as the reverse complement.
TTCGCGTGCAGTTTACCCATAATATCACCGGCAAAGAATCGATGATTGGCAAAGAAGCGGTAGTTATTGAGGATATTGACGGCCGAAGCGGGCGTATCTTAATTAATGGAGAATACTGGAATGCCGTGAGTGATGAAAGGCTGAGTGAAGGCAACGTTTGTGAAATACAGGAAATCAATGGCCTTACGGCCAGAGTAAAACAAATACGCTGATGATGAAATTAGTTCTTTTGATTAGCAGGTCGATTCGCAAAGGCTTTTACCGCAAGTAGCACCGCTGAGACCAATGCTGAAACCACCAGTATTTCCCGGATCAGTTCCGGCCAGTTCGGCGAATAGGGGTCGGCAAGGTAAACGATAAGCTTGTAGATACAAGCGCCTAAAAGTGCGAAGCTAAAAAGAAAGCTGAAGTCTTTCATTTTTTTCATACCGGGTAAGAGTCTGTTTTTTTGATATCAATAGTACAAAAAAAGGTCTAAGAACGAAACAATCGTATCAACTGATTAATCCTAAAAAAGGACAATATTATGGAACAGGGAACTGAATTTATAGATTCGCTCACGTGGATCATCACCATTGCCGTTTTGGCGGCTATACTGCTGCCCCAGATGTTCAAAATCCTGCGCGAATACGAGCGAGCGGTAGTCTTTCGCCTTGGTAAATATAAAAATACCAAAGGACCCGGCCTTATCTTGCTTATCCCCTTTATTGATAAAATCGAGCGGGTGGACCTGCGTGTGCTTACCATCAATGTGGATAAGCAGGAGGTGATCACCAAAGATAACGTGACGGTCAATGTGGATGCGATCACTTTTTTCCGGGTGCTGGATGCCGAGCAGGCGGTGATCCAGGTAGAGCGGTATATTCACGCCACATCGATGTTAGCACAGACCACGCTGCGCAGTATCGTTGGCCAGGTGGAGCTGGACGAGCTGCTGGCCAATCGGGACAAGGTGAACCAAAATATCCAGGAAATTATCGACCGGCATACCGAACCCTGGGGCATCAAGGTAGTTTCGGTGGAAGTGCGTGATGTTGTGCTCCCGGAAAATATGAAACGAGCAATGGCGCGTCAGGCTGAGACTGAACGTGATCGCCGGGCTAAGGTCATCAACGCCCAGGGGGAATATCAGGCCGCTAAACGGCTCGTGGATGCAGCAGAAATGATGCAGGACGCTCCCATGGCTCTGCAGCTGCGATTTTTACAGACGATGAGTGAAGTAGCCGAAGAGAACAGCACATTTGCGCTGCTTCCGCTGCCGATGGATATGCTGGAAGCTTTCAAAGGGATGTCAAACATAAACTTGCCGACTGATACTGATGATGAGAATAATGGATCTGGAGAGAAGGATAAAGATCAGGGTGAAGACAAGCATAAAGATGAGGATTAGCAGTCTTCTGTCAAGAAAAGATTGCTATGAATAAGTCAGCTAATTAAAGAAGAGATCGGAAGATGGAATATAACAACCAACTTCGCTGGGGCGTGCTCAGCACCGCAAAGATAGCCCGACAAAAAGTAATACCGGCCATGCAGCAGGGCCGGTACAGCAAGGTCGTTGCTATCGCTTCTCGCAGCCGGGATCGAGCAGCGGAAGCAGCCGAATCACTGGATATTCCAAAGGCGGCAGGTTCTTATGAGCGCCTGCTGGCGATGCCGGAAATTGATGCCATTTATAACCCGCTTCCCAATCATCTGCACATTCCCTGGACCATCAACGCACTGGAAGCGGGCAAGCATGTGCTCTGCGAAAAACCGATCGGATTATCTGTTGATGAGGCCAGAGGCTTGCTGGATGAAACGGAAAAATATCCGGATTTAAAAGTGATGGAAGCGTTTATGTACCGGCATCATCCGCGCTGGATTAAGGCCAGGGAGCTGATAGCTGAGGGCGTATTGGGAAAAGTGCAGTCTATTCACTCTTTCTTTTCCTATTATAATGATGATCCTGACAATATTCGCAATAAGCCGGATATAGGTGGTGGCGGCCTTATGGATATTGGCTGTTACTGTATATCAGTCCCCCGCTTTTTATTGGATGAGGAGCCCTTAAAAGTTATGGGAAGCTTGGATATAGATCCCAAGCTGCAGGTGGACCGGCGAGCCTCTGCAGTCATGGAGTTTAAGAGTGCGACAGCCACTTTTACTTGCGCCACCCAGCTGGCACCGCACCAAAAGGTGACGATTGTAGGCACGGAAGCCACAATGGAGATTCCTATGCCTTTTAACGCCCCCACCGATAAGACCACATCGCTCCTTCTCCAAACAGAAGCGGAAAGCAGGGAGATCACCTTTGAGGCCTGTAATCAGTATACGGCACAGGGCGATCTGTTTTCAAAAGCGGTACTGGACAATACCCAAGTACCTACGCCGCTTACTGATGCGCTGGCCAACCTGCAGGTGCTGGAAGCGATTAAACAAAGCAGTCAGCATAGACAGTGGGTCAATTGTTAAAACAGTTTACTTAGGGCGTTTTGAAATACCTGTATTTTGACCTCCCCTCTACTGCGCTAAAGTTTCGTAGAGCAGGCAAACCCCTCCTACAGACGCAAGAGGGGTTTATGAGGAGGTATTTCAAAGCACTCAACTTAATTGCACACAAAATATATGGTCATGGAGCGAAAATATCTGGCATTTGATATCGAAACGGCAAAAATATTACCCGAAAATGCAGGGAACCTAATGGCACATCGCCCCCTTGGTATAAGCTGTGCAGCTGTCTGGTCTTCCGATCGCGATGAGCCTGCTGTATTTTATTCCTTAAAGGCAGATGAAAGGCCGGCCGTGAAGATGAGCCTCAAGGATCTGTCTAAAATGGTCGATTTTCTGTTGAAAAGCCAGAAGGAGGGCTACACTATTCTTAGCCATAATGGTCTCGGTTTTGATTTTGACATACTTGCCGAAGAATCCGGGCGGACGGAAGATTGCAAGAAGCTGGCCCTTAGCCACGTCGATATGATGTTTCACTTTTTTTGTGAAAAGGGCTTTGGCGTTAGTCTCAATGCCGCTGCAAAAGCCATTGGAAAAAGCAAAACGGAGGGTATGGAGGGCTCAATAGCTCCAAAGTTATGGAAAGAGGGAAAGCACCAAAAAGTGCTTGATTATGTATCGCAAGACTGTCAGCTAACTCTTGATATTGCAGAGCGGGCCGAAAGCAGTGGCAGCTTTCAGTGGATTACGCAGCGGGGCAAGAAAGCTTACCTGAGTATTCCGTCCGGATGGCTCAGCGTTAGCGAAGCTCAAAAGCTTCCGCTTCCGGATACTTCCTGGATGGACAATCCGTGGAAACGCTCACGATTTGACAGCTGGCTGAATCAGTAATCAAATTATTTTTCGCCCCCGATTCGATCCAGCAAGGGCCCGAAAAGAGCACTGCGACGGCCAAGGTTGGCGCCATATCGTTCAAAGCCGGTAATATTGGTGGAATCAGCACTAAATAAAAGGCGGTAGCTCCAAGATGGCGGAGCCGGCTGGTTGGTCAGCCACAGGTCAGATCGCCCAAAACGGAGGTCGTGCATGCGTAGGTTACCGTGTTCAATTCCTGCCGTAAAGAAGCCTTGTGAAAACCATTTTATACGTTCTACGGGTAGCTGGCCTCGGTAGGCCTCCAGCAAGTGTTTGTTTTGAGCCAGCCGGTGGAAGTTAATTTCATTATTGTCATCAAAAATGGAATAAAGTCCGGCATAGAGCGTATCATTTACCGTAGCGTAGCCGTTCCACAAAAAAATGTTAAAAGGTGCCGGGGTGGTCATCTGTTGCTCGGGACGGATATCCTGAGCATCAAAATTTTCTTCAAAGACTTTATGTACGTGCGTCTTGATAGCCAGTGCTGCGAGCAGGTACAGCGAGCTGATAATAATACCGGCATAGTTTGCCCATTCTCTGCGGCGCGTACCATTTTGCATAAAAAGAGCGGTGATAACACCGGCCGCCAGTGGAACCGTATAGAAAGGGTCGATGATGAATATGGCATTAAGACTGAAAAGCCGGTCACTGAAAGGCTGCAGGATTTGGGTTCCATAGGTCGTAAACAGGTCAATCCCTATATGAGTAAGCAGTACCCAGAATGCCATCCAGGACCAAGAACGCCAGCCAACGGCCTGTTTGGAGTACCAGCGATCGAGGCTCCATCCAAAAATCGGTGCGGCTGCAAAACAAAAAAACAGTGAGTGGCTGATGCCCCGATGGATGGCAAGTCCCTGCACGGCATCTACAAAAGGAAGTATAAGCACGTCGAGGTCGGGTACTATACCTAAGGCTGCTCCCCACATGGGAGCCTTATTGCCCATTTTTTTACCTAATACCGCCTCACCAACAGCAGCTCCGAGTGCAATCTGTGTGATCGTATCCATATAGATGACAATTAATTAAAGTAGTAAAAAACGGATATTTAGATTTAATTATTCAAAATTCCATCAGAATTGGGTGTTTATTTAATTCTAACAACAAATTACATTTATTAATAAATGATTTTGCCAAAAATTATGCATATTTCTGTCATATTACATTCCGAAGACATAGACGGAGGTGTGCTATTTTAGATGCTGCGGAGCAATGATACAAAAAGTCTTCAGAGATGGAGCCTTTGGCCGACAAAATTAGAATAACTCTTCGATTTCGACAGACAATGCTTTTAAAAATACGTACTATAGGAAAGATGCTGTCCATTTTTGCAGGCCTGATAGCTGTTTCCTGCAGCGGCAACTCTGGAAGTGATAATGCCCCGGGAGGACAGGCTGAAGCTTCAACTACACCGGCTGTGGAGGTGGTACAGGCGCGATATGGTTCTCTGCCGTTATCAGAACGATTAAGCGGTACCGTGATTGCCAAGAATCAAGTGGAGCTTTATTCCCCAATTGCGGGTAAGGTGGAAGCGGTGCATGTACAGACGGGAGCGTTTGTTAAAAAAGGTGCTCCTATTGTTTCACTGGATGACGATCAGTATCGCGAGCAAGTGCAACAGGCCCGCGCTAACCTTCGCATTAATCAGGCCCGGCTCAAGCAGGCTCGTGCCCGTTATAATGAGTTAAATGCTCAGTTTACACGAACGAAAAAGTTAAATGAACAGGAGCTCTCGAGCGCACTGGAGATGGAGCGGCTGCAAGCTCAGGCAGCATCGGCAGAGGCAGACATAGAACTGGCTGACGCACAGGTAGAGCAGTCGCAGTCAAATTTGAATGAGCAGCAGGAATTATTGTCGAAAACGGTAGTGCGCGCCCCGATAGCAGGCACTGTAGGCCAGCGGAATGCTGAGGTGGGCATGCAGGTGAGCTCAAATACGCATCTTTTTACCATTGGTGATCTTCGTAACCTGCGTATTGAGGTGGTGCTCACCGGGGAAATGCTGAATGAAGTAGCAGTAGGACAGAGTGTGCGCATCTATGCCGGTTCAGAGGCAAATCGCAATATTGTCGAGGCGAAACTCTCCCGGATTTCACCCTTTCTGAATAATATTACCCGCAGCACTGAGGCCGAAATCGATGTTATGAATGACAGCAGCGGGCTGCGGCCGGGCATGTTCGTTCCCGTTGATATCCTCTATGGCGAAAGCCGGCAAGCAACCCTATTACCGACCAGTGCCGTCTATGCCAATCCCAATACGGGAGAAACAGGGGTTTATGTAGCGACCTCTTTGGGCGCGGAGATCGAGCCGGTGGAACAGCTTGATCCTGATCGTTTGCCTCCGCTCACCGATGCAACAGAGATTCAGTTTAAGCCGATTAACGTTATAGCAGAGGGGCGAATGGAAGTGGCTGTTACCGGAGTTGAATCGGGCAGTTGGGTGGTAACAGTGGGACAGGACCTGCTGTCTGCCAGCGGTGGAGAAGCCCGGGTGCGCGCCAGTTCGTGGGACCGTATTATAGCACTGCAGGGACTGCAGCGGCAAGATTTGCTGCAGAAAGTGTTAAGTCGTCAGGTGGATAGCTCCGAAGAGAGTTCGAACCTTTAATTTGTACTCATACTCATGTAGGGCAGAATCATGAAGATTACAGAAACAGCCGTAGAGCGTCCCATAGCAACCACGATGCTATTTCTGATTATCATCGTACTCGGTGTTATAGCTTTCCGCTATTTACCGGTTGATCTGCTTCCACCCGTAGAATATCCACAGCTAACGGTAGCTACGGAATATCCCAATGTGGGCCCTGAAGAAATCGAAAAGATTATTACCCAGCGCATAGAAAACACTATTGGCGGGGTTCCGGGTGTGGAACGTGTGAGCTCTAATTCTTCGGAAGGACGCAGTTGGGTGACGCTGGAGTTTGATCAGAGCACTAATATTGATGTGGCTGCCAATGATATACGGGCAGCACTTGACCGTGTGCGTGATGAACTGCCGCCGGAGGCAGAACCGCCCCGCATTTGGAAATTTGATCCCAATAACTTTCCCATTGTTATTGTAGGGGCCAATTCGGATATGAACCTGCAGGAGCTTACGCAAGTGCTTGATCGTGAAGTGACTAAACGGTTCGAGCAGATTGCCGGTGTGGGTACGATCGATATTTGGGGGGGCGTCTATAAGGAGATCCATGTTGAGCTAAAGCGCGATCGGCTGATAGCAAGTGGACTATCTTCGGTACAGGTGCAGCAGGCCATTGCCAGTGAAAATGTGAACTTGCCGGGCGGTAACGTCAACTCCGGAGTGCAGCAACTTTATGTGCGCACACTGGGCGAATATGATTCCATCGACCAGATTGCCAACACCATTATCGTCATGGTGGATGGCAAGCCTATCCGGGTAGAAGACGTGGCCGAGGTATCCTGGGGGCATGAAGATCTTAACCGTTTGGTTACCATAGACAACAAGCCGATGATTCGTTTCGGTATCCGCAAGCAGACGGGAGCTAATACCGTGGCGGTAGCGGAAGATATTCGGGCAGAGATTAAGCAGATCAATGCCCAGCGAAAAGATATGGAATTGTTTGTAACCACCGATCAAAGTGAGTTCATTCAAAACTCCATCAATAATGTGCAAAGCTCTGCCATGTGGGGCGCCCTGCTGGCCATTTTTATTTTATATCTATTTCTTAGAAATGGGTCATCCACCTTCATTATCGCCGTTTCCATTCCTATCTCGATCATTGCTACCTTTGCGCTGCTCTATTTTAACGGATTGACACTCAATCAGATGAGTTTTGGGGGATTGGCGTTGGGCGTGGGCCTTATTGTTGACAATGCCATTGTAGTGCTCGAAAATATTATTCGCTTGCGAGAAGAGCGCGGCAAAAGTCTCAAAGCAAGTGCTCTGGTAGGTACCCGCGAGGTGAGCGGCGCCATTTTGGCTTCTACCATTACTACATCGGTTATATTTTTGCCGGTCGTATTTATGCAAACAATTTCGGGAAGTCTTTTTCAGCAGTTGGCGCTGGTGGTTGTTTTTGCATTGGTTTGCTCGCTCTTTGTGGCGCTTACGCTGGTGCCCATGCTGTGCAGTAAATTTTTGACGGTGCAGCCGGAAGACTCAAAAAAGGCAAAGAAAAAGAACTGGTTCCAGCGAAATTTTGCCATTATTGAGCATAAATACTCTAAGATGATTGAACGAACACTTGATCATAAGCCACTGGTCTTTGCGGTTACCGGCGTGCTGGTTGTAGCCAGCCTGTTGGTCATCCCTTTTATCCCCGTTGAGTTGGCTCCTCAGTCCGACGCTGACGAAATAGATGTAGACTTTATGATGGCCGAAGGAACCAATATTGCCGTACAGAATGAATATTTGCAGGAGCTGGAAAAAGTGGTTCGAGCCAACCTGCCTATGGAAAATGTGGAGCACTTGACCACCGATGTGCGGGATGGCAGAGCGGAAGTTGAAATAACGATGGTCGAAGCATCCGAGCGCTCTATGAGTACCTCAAAAATTGCTGATCAGCTGCGCGAAAAGGTGGCCGGGATCATCCCGGGCGGCGACATCCGGGTAAGTGCCCAGTCGGGACTGTGGATATTGCGGCGTATTTTTGGTTCCGGGGGCGGAGAGGCCGTTGAAGTTCAGCTGCGCGGCTACAACCTGGACCGAGCGAAAACGATTTCGGAAGAGATTAAAGGGCGGATGGAAGAAATACCCGAGGTCACCGGTGTGCGCACGGACCGCCGGGAAGGGCGACCGGAGCAGAATATGATTTTTAACCGCGAAAAGATTGCCGACCTGGGACTGTCGGTTCGTGAGGTGGCGCAGGTTATCCAGACAAATGTAGGCGGAAGCCGAGCGGGTTCCTTTCGGGTAGGGGGCGATGAATTTCCCATTACGGTTCGCCTGCAGCCGGATGACAGGCTCAGTACTACAGACCTTGAAAATATCTCTATCCGCACTCCGGATGGCGAGGTGCTGCCCGTTTCGGCCGTAGTCAGTAAGCGGAAGGGACGCGGCCCGACCGACATCCGGCGGATTAACAGCCAGCGGGTATCCTATATTTCGGCAAACCTCGAAAGCGGGGTTGCCCTGGGTGAAGCGGTAGCCATGATTCAGGACAAGCTTTCCGATCTTCAGCTTCCCGAAGGCTTTTCCATTGTTTATGGCGGTGAATATGAGGAACAGCAGAAAGCAGCAGCTGATTTTCAACTTTCTATTATTATGGCGCTCATTCTCATTTATATGGTGATGGCTGCTCAGTTTGAGCGTTTCTTTGATCCACTGGTGGTTATGTTTTCGGTGCCGCTGGCCGTTATCGGAGTGGTTCCCACGCTGTTGCTAACCGGAACGACCATTAATATGCAAAGTATGATGGGCATCGTGATGCTTATCGGCATTGTGGTGAATAATGCGATTGTGTTGGTCGATTATATCAACCTGATGCGGCGCGAACACGGCATGGACCTTCAGCAGGCGGTTGTGCATTCGGGTATGTTGCGGCTTCGTCCCATCCTGATGACTACTTTAACGACTATACTTGGCTTACTTCCGCTATCCTTTGGCATTGGATCGGGGGCCGAGCTGCAGGCCTCACTGGCACGGGTAGTCATAGGCGGACTTACGGCCTCAACTTTAGTAACGCTGGTATTTATCCCGGTTGTTTATGTGGCTGCCGAACAGGCACTTGCCCGGTTGCGCGCAAAGAGCTGGATGCCTTTTTCTAAATCAGAAAGCATACAAACAGCCCAAACATGACGTCCGCCATATGATTGAGGTCTGATTGTTACCAGCAGCCCAGTAACCTGCGCAGCTGGACAATTTGTCCGATATGGTAAGCATTATGGTCAACTATAAGCAGGGCTTCACGGAAAAGGGTCTGCCCATCGCCATGGGAAAAGGGTTTTTGTAAGTCCTTGGAGGGGTCGGTCACCCACTGTCTCATTGTTTCCTGCCCCTCGTGAACAGCTTCAAGAGACTGCTCAAACTCTTGCTGGCTTTCAGGTTGTTCGGAAGAAGGCCAATAATCCTCCGGCCAGTTGAGTTGTTGGTAATTCCTATTTCCACAGAAGGCTAAAATATCATCTTGGGCCAGGCGGATATGTTCGATAAGCTGCCAAATAGTGTGCGGCAGGCCGTCCACTTTGGCACCGCTTTGTTGGTAGCTGAGGCCCTGCACCGCTTTTTGGAATGTAATATGGGCATTTCCTCCTTCCAATTGTTCAAGCAGCAGTTGTTGAAGGGTTTTAGAAGATTCCATAAAAAATCGAGAACTTTTTGTTGGTTTTGAGTTAGAGAGCACTGGGATTTACCCTTGGTTCTCTAACAAAAAGAGTTGTAGTATCCTTCCATGCTTACTTCAGAGCAGCTATATATGAGTTTACAGAGTTACCGGCAGATAAAAAATTTAATCCTTGCCTATGTATTGGTATATTACAGGCTTAAATAAGCACGGAATTCTAAATCAAAGAAATTATACCGATGAAGTTAGTTGATCCCAATGGAAATGAAGTAACCAGCAAGGAAAATAAAGACGCGAAAGAGCTGGAAAAGCAGATGTCGAAGAAAATTGAAGCACTGCTCGAGCCGGTGATGAATAAGGTGCAGCTATCCGGCGCAAAGGTTCCCCAGGAACAGCTGATGCAACTTAGCTCGGCTGCCCAACAGATGCTTTTCAACCGAATGATCTATAATTTGCTGAATAAAGTAGGCGTTGAGAATATCAGCGAGGTACTTTCTGAAGATGATGTTGAAGAGCTTGCTACTTCGCTGAAAAACCAAATAAAGATGGTGGACAGCAACGAGATGCAGGAGCAGATGAAACAAAGAATGCAACAGCAGCAACCAGGCGACAAGCCCGAAGCGTAAATTATAACTCCTTTAGTTCTTGAGCCTGTCCCGATTAATGCGGGATGGGCTTTTTTATAGTTTTTGGTTTGCGGTAAGCCCGCTACAGTATCAGCATAGCATCTCCGAAGGAGTAAAAGCGGTACTGTTCTGCAATGGCATGCTGGTATATGCGGTTCATCTCTTCAAAACCCGTATAGGCCGCTACCAGCATCAATAGGGTGCTTTTGGGCAGATGAAAATTGGTGATGAGTGCATCCGTCGCCTGAAAGGAAAAGCCCGGCCGGATAAAAATATCGGTATCCATGGCCGTGGATCTAAACACATTGCTGTTTTGCAGGCAGGATTCCAGCACGCGAACGCTGGTCGTACCTACGGCTGTAATATGGTCGGCGGAGTTGAGTTGATCAGCCGTCTTTTGATTAAGCTCAAGCCACTCAGAATGCATCGTGTGCTCTTTAATACGATCGGCCTTGACCGGTGCAAAGGTGCCCAGCCCCACATGCAACGTTACTTCTGCCTGCTCAATACCCGAGGTTTGCATATCATGGAGAAGAGCATCCGTAAAGTGAAGGCCGGCCGTTGGGGCCGCCTTGCTTGCACCTGATGAAGCTGCATGGGCATAAACGGTCTGGTACTCTTTTGAAAGCGATTCATCCTGTTCAATATAGGGCGGAAAGGGCGTGTGCCTGTGCGGCTTATAAACCGGACTGTCCAGCGCGGGCGTTAACTTGAGCGTTCGGATGCCTTCTTCATCCACAGCAATAACGGTGGCTGAAATGCTATCGGTCAGTTTGAGTGTACGTCCCTTTTTAAACTTTTTGCCGGGACGAACCAGTCCACGCACGGTAGTGTCGTTGAGGCTTTCGAGAATGAAAATTTCCTTCTTCCCGTCATCGAACAAAAGGCGGCATTTTTCTACCTTGCTGTTATTGAGTACAAGGGTCGTATTTTTGGGCAGATAGTCCGGCAGATTATAAAAATGATCATCGGTAATGTTGCCCGACGCTCGGTTATAAACCAGCAGGCGGGCGTGGTCGCGTGGCTGCGCCGGTTGTTGGGCTATGAGCTCTTCGGGGAGCTGGTAATCAAAATCAGAAAGCGTATATGCCATATGGCAACTTATACAGGTTAAAAGTGAAGTGGGTTAAGGTCACTAAAATAAAAAATTACCGCTTCTTTTTCGTACTTTTTCGCTGATAGCAGGGTCGGCTATCCGGCTTCCTCAAACGGTATTTCCAGTTGTTTAAAGCGTCCACTTGCATTGAGATTAAGGTTGGATAGCGTTATGCCGAGCAGACGTACCTTGCGCCGGCCGACCTGCGTTTGTTCCAGCAGTTGTATGGCGGTTTGAGCGATATCGGCCGCCTCATTGATATAATGGCTAAAAGATGTGCTTCGGGTGAGGGTTTCAAAATCAGCATAGCGTACCTTCAGCGTTACGGTCTTGCCCGCAGCCTGTTTTTGCTGCATACTGGAAGCTACTTTTTCGGCCAGTTCCGTTAAAAAATTATGAATCCAGTTTAGGTCATCTATATCATCGGGGAAGGTGCGTTCTTTGCCGATGGATTTCCGGATACGGTCGGGCTTCACTTCGCGTGGATCTATAGCCCGGACAATGCGATAGTAATGGCGGCCGACCTTCCCGAATTTATCAATAAGATCTATTTCGGACCATTCTTTGAGGTCTGCGCCGGTATAGATATCCAGTGTATTCATTTTTTTTTCGGTTGCAGAGCCGACGCCGTGGAATTCTCCTATTTTAAGCTCTTCCAGAAAGGCCTCCGCCTTTTCGGGAAGAATAACCGACAGCCCGTCGGGCTTATCGAGATCGGAGGCAATTTTAGCCAAAAACTTATTATGTGCCACGCCTGCCGAGGCGGTAAGCTTTGTTTCTTTTTTTATAAGCAAACGTATTTTACGGGCAATGAGCGTGGCCGAGGGTAGTCCGATATGATTTTCGGTCACATCCAGATAGGCTTCATCCAGTGAGAGAGGCTCTACCATATCAGTAAATTGGAAAAAAATCTCCCGAATCTGATTCGACACCTTACGGTAAACTTCAAACCGGGGTTTTACAAAGATGGCCTGGGGACACAACCGAATGGCCCGTGCGGCCGGCATGGCCGAGTGGACACCGAATTTGCGAACCTCATAACTGGCAGCTGCTACTACGCCGCGCCCGTCAGGAGATCCCCCGACTATAAGTGGTT
>DATGUX010000234.1:0-5715 GCA_035300985.1 Fodinibius sp. | reverse complement strand
ATTATCGTAGAAAATGACCCGCAGGGCATCGCTACCGTTACCATTAACCGTCCCCAAAAGCTGAATGCCCTCAATGCCGAAGTTTTAGATGAACTCGAAGAAGCCTTCCAAACGATCCGAGAGGATGAGGCCATAGCAGCCATCATTGTAACCGGTGCAGGCCAAAAAGCCTTCGTTGCCGGTGCCGATATTAAGGAACTGCAGGCCCTTGATGGCCCCTCGGCAACGCAGACTTCGCAAAGAGGACAGCAGATTTTTCAGCTTATCGAAAATATACGGAAGCCGGTAGTGGCGGCCGTAAATGGCTATGCCCTGGGCGGCGGAGCGGAGCTGGCAATGGCTTGTCATCTGCGAGTGGCCGGAGCCAATGCCGCCTTTGGACTTCCGGAAACTGGACTGGGAATCATTCCCGGATATGGAGGGACCCAGCGGTTACCCCAACTTGTTGGCCGGGCTCGTGCGTTAGAACTCATCCTTACCGCTAAACAGGTCAAGGCCGAAGAAGCACTGCAAATAGGACTGGTTAACCGGATTGCCAGTGCGTCTGCTGAAGAGGAGGCATGTTCACTGATCCAAAAGATGTTAAAAAACGGCCCGGTTGCAATTCGAAAAGCAATAGAGGCGGTCTATCAGTCGGGTGATGCGGAAGGTTTTGCTGTGGAGTCTGAACTTTTTGGCGAGCTTTGTGAAACAGAAGATTTTGCCGAAGGGACTGCGGCCTTTTTAGAAAAACGCAAGCCGGAGTTTAAGGGAAAGTGAAACATTAAGGGAAAAAAGAACAAAATAAAAAGACAAAGTCTTACTGTTCGGTAATGGAATTTATATATTGCTATCTTTCTGCCTTAGACCAACTATCCTGCATCCCTGCACCCTAATACCTAAATGACAGAAGTACTGCTCATAATTCTTACGCTCATTCTCAGTAGTTTCTTTTCGGGTTCCGAGATGGCTTTCGTAAGTGCTAACCGCCTTAAACTTGAGATAGAATCCCGCAAAGATTCGTGGACCGGAAGGGTCATAAACCGTTTTGCGCACAATCCCGAAGAGTTTTTGACCACTACGCTGGTTGGCAATAATATTGTGAATGTGGTTTACGCCACCCTTATGGCCATTTTCTTAGTTGCTCCCATTCATGATTTTTACTTTAGCTGGATGGGGGGACCGCCTTCGGAAGTAGTGGTGCTGACCGCTCAGACGATCATTGCATCGGTCGTAATCATGTTGTTTGGCGAAATTTTACCCAAAGCGCTCTTTCGCATTAACGCTGACTGGTGGATAAGGATTATAGCTATTCCGCAGCAGATATGTTATTACTTGTTTCGGCCGTTTATTATCATAGCCAATGCAGCATCCAGAATCGTAATCAGGTTGATTCAGCCCGATTCTGTGACCGCTGATCAGATATTTGATCGCAAAGATATAGAGCTCATTTTTAAAGAACTTCGCGACACCGGCGGAGAAGATCTCGATAAGGAAGATTCGGAGATTCTCCATAATGTCCTGGAGCTCTCCAATATGCGGGTTAAAGAGTCTATGATTCCGCGTACAGATATTGTTGCCGTGGAGAAGAAGACCAGTATTGAGGAGACACTCAAGCTCTTCATCACCTCAGGATATTCCAAATTGCTGGTCTATCAAGAATCTATTGATGATATCATTGGAGTGATTTTTGCCTACGATCTTTTCAGTAATCCCGAAAATTTATCGAAAATTATGCGTCCCGTTAAGCTGGTACCGGTTTCGCAGCGCTCCAAAGATTTATTATCGGAGTTTCGGAAGTCCAATATTTCCGTAGCGGTGGTTATTGATGAATATGGCGGCACGGCCGGTATCGTGACGATCGAAGACCTGCTGGAAGAGGTGGTTGGCGATATTCAGGATGAATACGATACCGAAGAACACTTTGTTAAGAAGCTTAACAGCAGTACCTATGTGTTGAGTGGAGGAATTGAAATTGAAGACCTGCTGGAAGAGCATCCGGAAATAGAGCTGCCCGTGCAAGCGGAGGAATATGAAACTATTGCAGGATATATTATCAATACATTAGGCCGCATTCCTAAAGTGAACGAAGAGCTACTTATTGACGAAAATAAAGTCATTATCAGCAAAGCCACGCCCAGTCGAATAGAAATGATTAAACTGGTTGTATTGGACTAATTATAAATGAGCAGTGCAAGTGTAATGCCTAATGAAAAGGCGCTTGGTGACCTAACATCAAAATTACCCTTTGACAGTGACTCGAAAACCCCGCACCCTTTAACTGACAACTGACAACTGACAACTGACAACTGACACATGTTCGATCATTATCCGAAGTGGGCCAACGAATTTGCCCAAAAATACTTAAGCCGCACAATGAACCAGTTTATCCTGCACGGAAATGTGTTTGATCTGGTTCCGCTTGAAAAGAAAGGAGAAACTGACTTTGTCCGGTTAAAATCATTTTTGTCCGAAGAGTTCTTTGGAGCACGCGACTATGTTATCTTTTATGACCGGTCGTCGGGCATCTATTTTAAAGATCAGCAGAGTCGGAAAGACTTCAACCAGGCGCTATCCGGCCGCGACTCATTGTTGGGCACCGATTATGCCAATAAGATGCCGAAAGACCCGGTGCGGGTTTTCTCGCTGCTGGAACAGTATTTTCGTGTGCGTGTCGACAGCCAGAAGAGTATAGCACTGATTATTGATTATGCAGAAACTATTGTGCCTATGAATGAGGCCGGTTCTACGGGTTCGGAAGATCGCACATCGATGGTCTACCTTTCGCGCTGGGCGCATGATCCTATGTTTCTGGCCGCTGACTTTACGACCGTACTTATTGCCGAAAACCTGGCGGACCTTAATAAAACACTGGTTCAAAATCCCTATACCGATGATATCCGTATTGAGTTTCCCGATGAGCGGCAGCGGAGCACCTTTATTCGTCATGAATTGCCCGATGCTGAGTTCGAAGAATTTTCGGAGATAAACAGAACGGCACTGGCCCAGCAAACGGCCGGTCTGAACTTCGTTAATTTGCGCAGTATCCTGTCCAATGCCCGGCAAAATAATGAAAAGGTTACTCATCAACGGCTGACGGAAGCAAAAAAAGAACTTATAGAGTCAGAAGCCTATGGGTTGCTGGAATTTGTGGAAACGGACTATACGCTGGATAATATAGCCGGCCACGCTAAGGTAAAGAAACATCTTCGACAGGCCGTACAGGCGCTTAACCACGGCCGGCGCGATGTGCTTCCAATGGGTTATTTGGTTTGCGGGCCGGTAGGTACGGGTAAGACCTTTCTGGTGACCTGCTTTGCCAGTGAAATAGGCATTCCCATGGTGAAGCTTAAGAACTTTCGGAGCCAGTGGCAGGGCGTTACGGAAGGAAATTTGGAAAAAATTCTGGGGCTTCTCAAGGCGATGGCACCGGTGGCAGTGATGATTGATGAGGCCGATGCCTATTTAGGCGATCGCGATGTCGGCGGAGACAGCGGTGTCTCCAGCCGTGTCTTCTCTCAGATTGCTACCTTCATGAGCGATACCCGTAATCGGGGACGCATCCTCTGGTTTCTGATGACGGCACGTCCTGATCTGATGCCCGTTGATTTAAAACGTCAGGGCCGGGCCGAAGAACACCTGGCGCTTTTTGCCCCGCATAGCAAAAAAGAGCGTATTGAACTTTTCGAGGTGATGAAGGAAAAGACGGGCTTGCAGCTGACCCGGGAATATGTTCCGAAGGTTATAGAACAGGGATTGAAGTCTTTCTCCGGTGCGGATATGGAAGCGGCACTTACGCGGGCTAAATTTCGGGCTGCAGCCAAGGATATGGAAAAGATAACGCCCGAGGTACTTGATGCAGCATTGAGCGATTTTATTCCGCCCACTTATCCGGAGGAGGTTGAGCTGCAGACACTCAGTGCCGTCATCGAATGTACTTCTAAAGAATTACTCCCTGAACGCTACCGCGAAATGGATCGGGGCGAGATTTTAGCCAAAATAGACGAGCTGAAAATACGAGTGGAATGAGATTTGAACGGAGGGATGATTTTAGAAAGGATAAAGCTGACAATCACGCTTTTCATTAATCTTTAACTGCTTAAAGCATGGATAATAGCAGCTGTGATATTGGGTGTTAATGGAAGCACTAAGACATATTCTTCGCTTTTATATTAAAGGCAGCATTCATGTAGCGCTGGCGGTGGTGGCACTGACCGGCGTTACGATGCTTGAATTTAGTATAGAAAGCAGTGCCTCTCTTCTGTTGTTTATTTTTTTCGGTACGGTAACCGCCTATAACTTCATAAAATACGCCGCCGTTGCTAAATTCAGACATCGCAGCCTGTCCGTCAACTTGCGGGCGATCCAGATCTTCTCTTTTCTCTGCTTTATCGGATTAATCTATTTTGCTTTAAGACAACCATGGCCGATACTCCTTGCATCCAGCCTTTTAGGGCTGGTATCGCTTTTTTATGAGATTCCGCTGTATCCGAAAAATAAAAATTTACGGAGCATAAGCGGGATTAAGATTTTTGTCATCGCCTTGTCGTGGGCGGGAGTAACGGTTATTCTACCCGCTTTGGCCGGTGATGTTTTTTATACCTCTGCGCTCCTGATTACTTTTATACAGCGCTGTTTGTTTATCATTGCACTTACCATTCCCTTCGATATACGCGATCTCGGTTTGGATGAGCCACAACTTGGTACTATCCCGCAAATCTATGGCGCTGAAAGTGCAAGGATTACCGGTATCCTCCTTTTAGGCCTGGTTGTGCTATTAGAAGTGCTCAAAACAGGAGTAGGTATACAAGAAGTAATAGTGTTGATTGTTATAGCTACTATCACCTACTATCTTGTGCGGAAATCAACTGAAGTACAATCAAAATACTTCGCTTCATTTTGGGTTGAGGGCGTGCCCATTTTGTGGTGGGCCCTGTTGTTGCTGGCAAGCAGCTTTTAAGCAGTGGATGATTTTTCCGGAATTTGTTGATATGTTGTTTTTAGGGTGCTTTGAAATGCTTCCTCATAAGCCCCTCTTGCGTTTGTAGGAGGGGTTGGGGGAGGTCAAAACACAGGTATTTCAAAGCGCCCTTTTAGATGCTATAATATTTTCAGCGGGTAAAAACCTCTTTCAGCGCAAAAGAGAGCCCGCTGATAACTTTCGGTTTTAGCAGGTCCGATTTCCCAACGGTCTTTTGCAACACTAATTTTTCATCCTGCAAAATAAATTGTTCCACCTTTTCATCGCCGGGATAAATAATCCAGTATTCTTTTACCCCGTATTTTTCATATAGCGCTTTTTTAGTTGTTTGGTCTCTTACCTTTGTGCTTTCGGATATGATCTCGGCTACTAAATCTGGTGCTTCAACAATATTCTTTTCGGTGATGATGTGGGAGCGTTCTTTGGCAATAAACATCAGATCAGGTTGAACCACATTGGTCATGGATAAAATAACATCAACCGGTGCAATAAATACTTCGCCGATATTCTGCTCTTCCGTATAGTTACTAATTGATTTATATAGTTTTCCTAAAATTCGTTGATGTATAGTATGCGGCGCAGGTGTCATAAGCAGCCTTCCCTCAATTATTTCATAGCGCTTACCGTCATCCGGCAGGTTGCGGTAATCGTCGTATGTAACTAATGTGGTTTCCGTAGCCATAATATTATCCTTTCTTCATTTATTATAGCTTAGCTATTGACGAGACTAAAATCAACCGTTTATTAGACCTCCC
>DATGUX010000233.1:0-3260 GCA_035300985.1 Fodinibius sp. | reverse complement strand
TATCCAGGAGATGGAGCTTTTTCGCGAGGCGGGCTTCCATCCGCTCGAGATCTTCCGGTCGGCCTCACTGAAAGCGGCCGAAGTACTGAATATGGATGACGAGCTGGGAACCATTGAGGTTGGCAAGCTGGCCGATATGGTGCTGGTCGATGCCAATCCGCTGAAAAACATCAAAGTATTGTATGGGACAGGCGCCATACACGTCAATAAAGATAATGAGGTAGAACGCATAGGCGGCGTTAAATACACCATCAAAGACGGAATCATTTATGACGCTCAAAAGATGCTGGAGGATGTCGCCGAAATGGTCGAACAATCCAAGAAGGAGAAGAATTATGAAATAACCCAGCCCGGCCTGGATTATTAGGGCCTGTTAAAGTCCCTCCCCGAGATCGTGTTCGCGACAGGCTTTAAAAAAGAGGGATTTAGCTCGCTCTACGAAGCTTTATCTCGTTCCGTCGCTCTGCATCAAATGGTGAGTTTTCTACATACTAAACTACTACTGCAGAATAACCTGCCCGCTGTCATCTCAAACGACAAAGAGAGATCTTTTACTTAGAAAGGAGTATCTGACTCGAGGATTTAGAGGTTTCATCAGTAGCGAGTCCGTCTAAAAAATCATGTTCAACAATCAGATTCCTAAAAAAATAAGCCAAATGAATCCAGTCGATCAATCAATCTTCCTGTCCTCCCCGACAGTGGTCGGGACAGGCTTTGGAGCCGTGACCGCCTATCGGCGGTAAGAGGGATTTAGGGAGATTGACAAGTTGTTTGTATTATCCGGTATAATTATAAACACCATTTTAAGTATAACAATCCCATGAACAAACGGGTACGCAAAAAAGCGTTAGAGCTGCATGTTGATAAAATTCAGCGGCATATTTTTATTTGTGCCGATCAAACAAACCCTAAATGTTGCAAGAAAGAGATTGGACTGGAGGCCTGGAGCTTTTTGAAAACCCGGCTTCGCGAGCTGGACCTTGACGGGGCCGGCGGCGTCTATCGCACGAAAGCTAACTGCCTGCGCATCTGTAAAAAAGGACCTGTAGCCGTTGTATATCCTGAAGGTATTTGGTATCACTCCTGCCGGCCGGATGTCCTGGAACAGATTATCCAGCAGCACCTTATCAAGGGAGAGCCGGTCAAAGAATATATGTTTGCCGAACAGCCCCTGGAAGGAAATATTGAAGAGGCAGCCTTTCCAGAAGGCTAATAAAATGTGGCAAATTCGACTAAGTTTATAAAATAGGTTTTAACCAGCCATTTTTTTATTTAGCTTAGGTGCTGATTATTCTATCTGTTAAACAGGCGGGTTTTATATGGTATCAACCAGGGAAAAAGTTAACAATCTGCATCCGCTGCTCCGATGGTTGCTTTATACACTGCTCGTTATTTTAGTGTTGCTGATTATTCTTCAGCTTTTTTTGTCATTTTTTGCTGATGACTATGCTGCTAACAGGATTAAAGAACAGATGCAGTCCTCCAGCGATACCTATTCGATTGATTTTGACGATCTTGACCTGAATGTATTCAACGGCTCCGCTGCTATTAGCAACTTGCGCATTACCGCCGATACGACTGCTTTTAGTGATTCTTCCGCTTCCCCTGCCATGATGTTTAACGGAACTATAGGAGAAATAGACGTGGCCGGCATCAGCATCCTCTCAACAGCATGGGGTGATGAGTTGAAGGCAAGCTCCATTACTATCACAGGTCCTGAGATCACCGCGATCAGGAATCCCCGCCCTGCGCAACCGGACAGCGGCCGGAGCTTTGTCAGCGTGGACTCTACGATATACGCCTCCCTGCCTCCCCGGTACAGCGCCCTTGAAGTGGATGAATTTTCTATCCGCGACGGACAGGCGCGCCTGCTCACATCCGGCGATACCACCTCATCCCTGCACCGGCTTGACCTTCAACTGCAGAACATTCGCATAGATTCAGCCTCAGCCAAATCAGGACGATTCTTTCCGACGGATAATTTGAGCATCCAGGCACAGGACTTCCGCATTAAACTGGCCGACAGCCTCAATATAGTCGCCTTTCAGAATCTGTCTGTTTCCTCAGAAGATCAAAACTTCATCCTGGATTCTCTGGAAGTCATTCCTCGTTACGGGAAGCTTCAATTTGCCTGGCGCCACGGCACAAGAATAGATCGGATTGATTTGACTATTCCTGAAATAAAAGCAGAGCAAATTGACTTTGCACAACTTAGTGACTCAGCCAAATTTCATGCCGGCTATCTTGAAATAAACAAAGCCCGCTTAGAAGATTATATGAACCGCGGTGTACCCGGCGGACCACCCAAAATCAAGACGTTGCCTTTCGTTACATTTAAAAAAATGCAACAGCCCATTAAGATTGATTCCCTCAAGATTCACGACAGCTATATTTCATACTCAGAATATCACAGCAAGGCTCCCCGCGCAGGCATTGTTACCTTCGAAAAGCTTAATGGCATATTTCGCGATATCAGCAACTACCCCGAAGATAAAGCAAAGGGCCTGACGACCACTTTAGATGTAAGCAGCCAGGTGATGGGATCCGGCCCGCTGGAGGCCCATTTTGAATTCCCCATGGATACCCAAAATGCTTTCCATAAGATAAAAGGAAAGCTGGGCAATATGTCTATAACAGATTTTAATGATATGTCGAGATATGTTGCCAAAGTCTATATCAACAAAGGTCTGCTCAACAGCCTGGAGTTTGAGATGGTCCTTAACAAAGACAAAGCCAACGGATCGGTCATAATGAACTATGAAAATCTTAAATTTTCAGTCGTGGATATACAGACCCAAAAACAGGAAGGACTGAAAGAAAATCTTGTTACTTTCTTAGGTAACAATCTGTTAATCAAAAAAAACAATACGCCTGAGACAGGTATGCAGGCCGGTACAATTGATTTTAAGCGTGATAAAACAAAGTCTATTTTTAACTACTGGTGGAAATCGCTGCTCAGTGGCATTAAGGATTCTGCCAAAAAGTAATCAGCTGACAAACCATTGAAACTTCCGACCGTAAACGATATCCGTCAAGCCCACCAAAACATTGCGGATCAGATCCACCGTACGCCCGTGCTAAGCAACCGCCAGGTAAATGAGCACACCGAGGGGCAGGTATTTTTTAAGTGCGAAAATTTTCAGAAAGTAGGCGCTTTTAAGTTTCGGGGCGCCAGTAACGCCATTGGCAACCTGCCGGATGCTGACAGGCAAAAGGGCGTTGCCACCCATTCATCAGGTAATCATGCACAAGCCGTAGCC
>DATGUX010000232.1:0-8120 GCA_035300985.1 Fodinibius sp. | reverse complement strand
ACATCGCCGGAGGCCCCGCATCCAAAGCATTTATAGATCCCCAGGCTGGGCGTAACGTGAAAGGAAGCCGTACGCTCGTCATGAAAGGGACACAAGCCTTTCCAACTGCGGCCGGAACGCTTCAGTTTTACGTAGTCTTCTACTACCTCAACGATATCAGCGGCACCGCGTACTTCTTCTTTTTTCTCATCGGGTATCATGGCTGCCATAGCATAGGATGATAACAGAATTCGAACTTTTTATCAGCCTTTTTAATTAAAAAATAGCAATAAATAATATAGCCCCTGCCGCCACATATAGAAAGTAAATTTCAGGAAGGCATTCATCAAAAAAAACAGGCCAATCGGAGCTCCTTCTTTGCCAATTCCTCCTGATGTCGCTATATTCCGACGGACTCAATAAAACTGTTTAATTTAACAAAAAAAGTTCATGAGCGTACTTGTTGGAAATGATACTCGATTAGTTGTACAGGGAATTACGGGAAGCGAAGGGAGCTTTCACGCGCAGCAGATGATTGAATACGGCACCAATGTTGTAGCCGGTGTCACGCCCGGTAAAGGCGGCCAAAAACACCTGGATCTGCCGGTCTATAATACCGTAGCCGGCGCTGTTGAAAAAGAAGAGGCCAATACTTCGGTTATTTTTGTGCCCCCGGCCTTTGCCGGCGATGCCATCTCCGAAGCGGCCTTTGCAGGCGTTGAAGTTATTATTTGTATAACTGAAGGCATTCCTGTGCAAGATATGGTCGCAGCTAAACAAATTGTAAACAGTCGCGGGGCTACGCCCATTGGTCCCAACTGCCCCGGCGTTATTACGCCCGGCGAGGCAAAGATCGGCATTATGCCCGGAAGTATCTTTAGGCCCGGTAAAGTGGGACTCATTTCCCGATCGGGTACGCTCACTTACGAAGCCGTAGACCAACTAACCAAAGCCGGCCTCGGCCAAAGTACTGCCATCGGTATTGGCGGCGATCCGGTCATCGGAACCACGCACACCGATGCCGTTAAGCTTTTTGCTGACGACGACGCTACTGAAGCTATTGTGCTGATTGGAGAGATCGGCGGAACAGCAGAAGAAGAAGCGGCCGAATACATTCAGGAGCATGTGGACAAACCGGTTGTTGCCTTTATTGCGGGAAGCACGGCCCCTCCCGGACGACGTATGGGGCATGCCGGTGCTATTATTTCCGGCGGCGAAGGCGGTGCCGATGCCAAAAAACAGGCCCTCCGCGATGCGGGTGTTACTGTTGCTGACAGCCCGGCCGAAATTGGCATAACGCTGAAGGAACTTATTTCATAAACAATTTTAAGTCCGATTGGCTTTAAACAATCGGACTTTTCTTTACAGATAAAAGGTATTATCCTAATTATACGTGAGTTTAACTGGGCGCCTTTTACGCACTTTTTTTGGCCCGCTTCAAGTTTAAGAATGACTTTTTTCTAATTTAGCCAATGTTATGGCCTATTTTCTATTAGGTTTGGCTACCGGAACACTTATCTCCGGTCTTATTGTAAAATACTATGAAAAAGAATCCGGTTGGGTTCACTCCTCCTACCTGTTGGGGCTGAGTGCTCTGCTCTATCTGTTCTCTATTGGAATAAGCTGGCCACTACTCCACAGGTTTTTTTCTTAATACTGTACCGTATCCCTCTTTATTAAACTTCTCTTTATCCTTGGCTACCTTCCCGTTCACCATGATCCAGTTAAATCCTTTGGCCAGTTGGTGAGGGTTTTTAAAGTTGGCCTTATCCTGAATTTTCTCCGGATCGAATATCAGCAAATCTGCTTTATTGCCCTCTTTAAGTGTTCCACGATTTTTTATGCCAAGCGTCCGTGCCGGAAGACCACTCATCTTATAAATTGCTTCTTCGAGAGTTAGTAGCTTCTTTTCATGTACATAATATCGAATAATTTTTGCAAAGCTACCGTACCCGCGCGGGTGTCGCATCGAAGGACTTCCATCAGAGCTGATCATTACTTTATGACCGGTAACTATGCCATCCTGAAGCTGCTGATCCATTACAAAATGGGCAGCCGATGCCGATCCGGGACCCATCTCAAGGAGCAGATCTACGGGAGATCTGTTTTCCTGTTTGGCCGCCTCTTGCAGTGTTTGACCCGCATACGTTCCCGATCCAAATAAAATAGCATCCGGACCATTCCGCTGGGCCACCTTTTTTTCCAAATACCGGCGAAGTATATCAGGCCGCTCTTCAATAGCATTTTTCCATGCTCTTTCGGTCTTTGCCCAGTCAGGAAAGACGATACCGATTCCCGTATAGCTTGCACTGTAAGGATAAGCATCAGCTGTAAACTTCAATCCCCGCTCGCGGTAATTTTGAATCTGTCTCAAAATCTCACTGGCGCGTTCTTCGCCTTTCCCGTAAACCACTTTCAGATGTGAGGCATGTACGGCAGTATATGCTCCCTGATCGGCCAACTCATTCAGGGAAGCTTCAATTTTGGAATCATCTTCACTGCGCATGTGACTCATGATGATTGCTCCGTATTTGCCCGTAACTTTGGCCATGAACTTCAGTTCTTCCCGGCTGGCATATAGCCCCGGAACATATTCAAGACCGCTGCTCATACCAAATGCCCCGGCCTCCAGATCTGATTGCAACAATTTTCCCATGCGCCGCAGCTCTTGTTCAGTGGGCGGCCGTTCCTCCACTCCCACTTTTTGCCGAATACTCCCGTGACCCGATAGCACGGCAATATTAACCGCCGGACCTGTTTCCTCGATTTTTGCAAACCAGCTTTTCAGCGATCCAACTTTTGGAGAGGAGCCGTCCTGCCCAAGTACAATCGTAGTAACGCCCATAGCCAGAAAGTTTCGAAATTCCGGGGTAATAAGCGGATTGCCATGTGCATGAACGTCTATAAATCCTGGTGAGACTATCTTGCCGGAAATATCCACGTAATTCCGAACCTGAATAGTATCAGAATCAACCTGACCTATAAACCCGATGCTGTCCTCGCGCACTAAGATATCGGCTTTATTGCGAGGAGAACCGGTTCCATCAATGATAGTTCCACCGGAAAGATGCCAATCCCATTTTTGCTGAGCATATACCAAATGGTTAAGACAGCTGAAGGCGAAAACAAATAAAAAGACTGTTATATATCGATTCATAACTATAGGACTACTACTGTTTAATATAAGATTGTTTGTCTTTCGGTCAACCGTAAATACTATGCGGAAATACCAAAATGACTATCTTTTCTACACAATCCGGTCCGGATCGCTGAAATCGGGTACCTCGCCGCGATAACCAAAGATTTTTTTCAGCAGCTTGACCTGCCATTCCGACTGCTTTTTGATATACCACTGATCGGCTGCCCGGCGTACTCCAAGATTATAGGCCGGATAGGGATGGATGGTATCGGCTATATTGCGAAGGCTAATGCCATTCTTCATCGCTACGGCATATTCGGAGATCAATTCACCGGCCCGCGCCCCCAGCACGCTGGCTCCAAAGATTTTGCCATCCCACTTCCGCGCGTACACCTTAATCAGGCCCTCTGTTTCTGAATCTGTAAGCGCCCGGTCCAGCTTGGAATACGGGAACCGGTAGGTCTCAAAGTTCGTGCCGGCCTCTTCCAGGTGTTTTCCTGTAGCTCCCACATGACCTAACTCCGGATCCGTAAAGGTAACCCACGGCACGTGATCGGCGTCAATTTTCACAGGCAGCTTCACTAAGGCATTGGTCACCGCTACCTTGGCCATATGATCTGACATATGGGTAAATTGATAGCGGCCGGTCACATCTCCGCAAGCATAGATATGTTTACGACTGGTCCGGCAGCGGTCGTTTACAGTAATACCGTTTGAGCTGTAATCAATTCCCGCCGCTTCCAACTCCAAATCTTCAACATTCGCACGCCGTCCGGTAGCCACCAGCAGCTGATTGCCCGTAATTGTTTCATGCCGGCCGCCGGTTTCAATACTTATCAACATCCGTCCGTCATCTTTTTGGATACGCTCCACCGATGCGCCCAGCTTATAGTTAATCCCTTCTTCCGCCAGTATATTGCGCAGCATTCCAGACAGCTCAGCATCATCCCTGGTCATAATTCGATCTGCCATATCAAGGACAGTAACCTTAGCCCCCAGTCGATTCATCGCTTGCGCCATCTCGGTGCCAATATTGCCCGCCCCGATAATATGTAACTCATCGGGCAGCTTATAAGCTTCAAACAGTGATTCACTCGTTAAATAGTCAACTTCACCGATGCCTCCGATGGGTGGCAGTGCAGGACGTGCTCCCGTGCAAATAAAAAAGTAACGAGCACTTAGCTCTCTGTGCTCACCGCTTGCCAGGGCGATCTCAATCCGATGCTCATCCAGAAAACGCGCCTCTCCATGCTCAACCTCAATACCCATATTTTCATAAATTGCGGGCCGGTCGGCCTCCTCATAAATCTCTTCCTGACGCTGTTTCAAGTGATTCATCAGCTTCGAATAGTCGATCTGTGGTGACCCGTCGATAAGACCATATTTACCGGCACTCCTGATCTGATGTGCCACCTTTCCGGCCTTAAGCAATATTTTACTCGGCACGCAGCCGGTCCAGGTACAGTCGCCGCCCAGTTGTTCTTTTTCCACAAGCAGGGTCTTCGCTCCAAGGTTAGCGGCCAGTCCGGCGGCCGTAAGTCCCGCTGAGCCTCCGCCAATAACGATTGCATCAAAATCAAATGTAGGCATTGTTAATCAGGTTTTGGGTCTATTACTTTGCCAGTACAAAGAGCACATCCCATAAAATAGGCTTTACAGAACTCGCCTAATAATTATTTTACATATTCCTATTTGGGATCAACGGGCCAAAATCATACATTTCTCGATCTTAACCTAAACTGGTGGAATGAAACGCAGCCTTAAATCAAAAATGAGTGTGCTTCTGCTGATGCTTACAGCCATCGGCCTGAGCATATCTACGCTTCATTCCCATCACCATTTTCATTGGGACCATGGCGCGGATGCTCCATATGCCGAGCATTGCCTGAGCGTTGATACCACCGTTTGCCCCATCATGGGTTATATTTTTGAGACGGAGGTACTTTCTGATGCCGGTTCGGGTAAAGCCTTTTTCAACGTTACCGGAACGGTTAGGCTGGAAAACCTTCGCATCAGCAATTCCACCATGGCCTTCAACCGTGGACGCTCTCCTCCCGCTCTGATATAGTTCTTCTCCTATTTACATATCCTTACTAAAGCCCATATCCTGCCAAGGTATATCGGCTACCTATACATAAAACTATTTCAGAGCTATGAATATTTTTAAACTAATATCCACGCCTACCCTTTTTGCCCTTACCATCTTCAGTCTTGTCCTTATTACTGCTTGCGAGAACCCTGCCAGCGACGATGAGCATGAACATATCGAACCCGCCGGTTTACAGCTCAAATATAATGGAGAGGTTCTTTTCGAATATGCCGACGGGACCCTAACGGAGCGCAAGCATATGCACCTGCACGTTGGCGAGGAATACCTTTTTAAGGTGGAACTTATCGGTGAGCATGGCGAGCACATCCATGGCGACCAGTTTGGCAATGATTATTTTCTCGACTGGGAAATTGAAAACGAAGAGGTTCTGCAAATTCACCAGCATCAAGAAGACGGGCCCTGGTCTTTCCATGTCACCGGCGTGGCCGAAGGCGAATCCAAAGTACAGCTCATGCTTATGCACGGATCCAAAGATCACGCCCATCCCCATCTGCAAACACCGCCGGTGGAGGCCGAAGAAGCCATCGAACTCCATATTGAAGGAGAAAACGGTAGTACGCACCAGCATTCATAAAGTGCTGCCCTCATAGGTGGTGCGGCAGATAAGCCACAGCCGCATCAGCTATGCTGGTGCACAACAACCAAAATATGGTTGCACAAGACTCTCAATTTCCAACTGATCCTGACATTGAATATGTTACGAAACAACGATCTTTCTATCTTACTTTTATCTTTAGGGATGCTCTTGACGGGCGTTAAAACTACCGCCGCTTCCCCCCTAACCCATCCTGATGAACAAACCGGCACGCTCACCGGCATTATCACAGACCGCGAGACCGGCGAACCCATCAGCTTTGCCTATCTCTACCTCGAGGAGGCTGGCCGAACGATTACAGCACATGCCGATGGGCATTATAAATTTGCAAATATCCCGGCCGGCGAGTACACGCTGCGGGTAACGCGCATTGGTTACCAAACGGTTTCTCAAAAAGTGACCGTAGTACCCGATGATACTACTGAAGTTGAAATCAGCCTGAAACCGGCTGTTCTAAGTTCTGAGACCGTAGAAGTGATAGGCACAGCCACCGACGAAGGCGGGTCGCACCTGGAACATGCCTCCAAAACCATATCGGGAAGCGACCTTCGCCAAAACCTGGGAGGAACGCTTGCTGCGACGATGGATAAATTGCCGGGCGTCAGCTCACGATCTATGGGAGCCGCACCCGCCCGGCCGGTCATTCGCGGTTTGGGCGGCGAACGCGTGCTCATTCTGCAGGATGGCGAACGCACCGGTGATGTCTCCGCCCAGTCTGCTGATCACGCGGTAACGGTTGATCCACAGGCAGCAGAAAAAATTGAGATTGCCCGCGGTCCGGCGGCCCTGATCTACGGCTCTAATGCTATTGGCGGCGTAATTAATATCGTACGCAACCAAATATCTGCCAGCATGCCTGGCCATATTCACGGAAGTGCTACTCTCCAGGGAGCCACCGTAAACCGCTCGGGAAATACCGCGGTTGAAGCCGGCTTCCCTGTCGGTAGCTTTGCGGTGCAGGCCGACCTGAACTACCGTACCGCCGGCAACACCCATACCCCTGAAGGCATCCTGGACAACTCATCCCTCAGCTCAACCAATAATGCCTTGGGCATCAGTTATATCCGTCCCTGGGGATATGTAGGCGCAGCCTCCAGCTTGTATCTTAACAACTACGGCATCCCTCCCAACCCCAACGGCGGTCATTCAGAAGGCGTTGATATCGAAATGGAAAAATATCAGCTGGAAGGAGAAACGGAGATCTTTCTTCCCAACAGTCGTTTCCGATCTATTACCGGCAATCTCTCCTATAATTACTATTTCCATAAGGAAATTGAAGCCGGCGGAATGATTGGCACTGAGTTTGGTTTGCTTACGACCGATGCCTCCATCAAAGCCCATCACTCCGATCTTGGCTTTCTCTCAAATGGTACGGTGGGCTTATGGGCCGAACACAAAGATTATGCCGTCAGAGGAGCCCATACGCCTGATTCAGATTCCTATAGCTTTTCAGCCTTCACGGTAGAAGAAACTGATTGGGGCGACCTCCATCTGGAAGCCGGTCTGCGCTACGACTATAACCGAACCGTTCCCGCCAAGAACGAGCCCCATTCGTCTATCGGTAATATTCGGCCCCGAACCTTTCATGCGCTGGCCAGCTCGGTTTCTGCAATATATAACCTCGGCAGCAATTATTATCTCGGGGGAACCCTGATGCACTCCTTTCGTCCGCCCTCCCAGGAAGAACTTTACTCCGAAGGACCGCACGCAGCCTCCTACTCCTATGAAATTGGCAATCCCGATCTCGACCCCGAACGCGGACTGGGTAAGGAGCTCTTTTTGCGGTATCGCGGGAGCACCATCTCAGCAGAATTGGCCGGCTATCATAACAGCTTTTCCAACTATATCTACCCTCAAAATACCGGTGAGTCCAATGATCTTTTTCCCTCGCTTAATAATTACCAGTTTAGGGGAGCCAACGCCCGGATCTACGGCGCAGAGGCATCGACAGAGATACAGCTTATTGCAGGCTTTGCTTTCAACGGCACGCTCAGCTATACCATCGGTGAACGGGATTTAACAGCCCAGGAACAGAAGTTCGATCCCGACGCTGCTGCCACGCAACCATTGCCTATGATTCCTCCCTTCAAAGCATCCGCAGGACTTACCTACGCTTATGAGGGATTGCGGCTGGTTGGACGTACCCGGATCGCCGGTAAGCAAACCCGAACGGGAGAATTTGAAACCTCTACTGACGGCTATACCCTCTTTGATCTGATGGGCCAGTACCGATTCGAGACCGGAGCAGTTCTGCACACCATCTCCCTCAATGCGGAAAACATTTTAGATACTACCTA
>DATGUX010000231.1:0-7495 GCA_035300985.1 Fodinibius sp. | reverse complement strand
CGAATATCAGATGAAGCCCTGACCGGTACAACCGATAATCTGTTATGGCAAGGTGCGCTCTACGGATTAAAATACCTACAGCAGCTTGACCATCGAATTACTTTTGAGGGCCAGACGCTTTCCGAAAGTCAGCGCAGATTGTTGGCTAACGAAAAAATAACGAGCGACTCCTTTGACTTGGAATCAGTAGAATTGTCTGTACATGCTGAAAAGGATCAGCTTATAGCCTCGGCCGACGGCAAGGAACTGATGAAAGCGGATAACTGGATTGCGCTCAGC
Source organism: Fodinibius sp. (assembly GCA_035300985.1). Classification (GTDB taxonomy): domain Bacteria; phylum Bacteroidota; class Rhodothermia; order Balneolales; family Balneolaceae; genus Fodinibius. The sequence continues at coordinate 7,216 of DATGUX010000231.1, read as the reverse complement.
CGGCAGATCTGCTTTCCCAAGCGCACAGCATCCTGCCGGCGCTCGACGGCGGAGACCGATATCTCTATTGATCTGAACCTGGATGGTACCGGACAAAGCTCTATCTCTACCGGGCTCAATTTTTTCGATCATATGCTGGAACAGATTTCTAAACACGGACTCATTGATCTGAATCTACAGTGTAACGGCGATCTTGAAGTCGACGAACATCATACCATTGAGGATGTAGCCATAGCCGTCGGCGAAACCATCCTTGATGCACTCGGATCAAAAGTAGGCATCAATCGCTATAGCTTTGTACTGCCGATGGATGAATGCCAATCTACGGTATCCCTTGACTTTTCGGGCCGGCCCTATCTAAAGTTTGACGGTGAATTCAACCGTGATTATGTAGGCGATATGCCCACCGAAATGATAGAACACTTCTTTTATTCGCTTGCCATCAATATGAAAGCGACGCTGCATATATCGGTGGAAGGCGAAAATGAGCATCACAAAATTGAAGCCTGTTTCAAGGGCCTGGCCCGCTGCCTGCGCGCGGCCGTCAGCCGGAGCGAACGTAATCTGAACATCCTGCCCAGCACTAAAAACCTGTTATAGTATGATTGCCATTATCAACTATGAGGCCGGCAATCTGGCTTCCGTTTCCAATGCCCTGCAGCGGTTGAATGCCCCGCATATGATCACCAGCCATCCCGATGAGCTGGAACAAGCGGATGGCATCATTTTTCCCGGCGTCGGCCATGCGCAGCCGGCCATGGCTTCGCTGCAAAAAAACGGGCTGGACCACTGGCTAAAGGGAACCCAAAAACCGGTCCTTGGTATCTGCCTGGGTATGCAGCTGCTGTTTGAGTCCTCGGAGGAAGGCAACGGTACAAAAGGCCTGGGACTTATCCCAGGTAATCTGCAAAAATTTGATTCCTCCCAAAACAAAGTACCTCATATGGGCTGGAATATCTTTGCTGATACCGACAATCATCCGCTGTTAACGAAGGTTACCGGCCGGTACTTTTATTATGTGCACAGCTATTATGCCCCGGTCAATACCTATACGGTGGCCACATGCCGCTATATTACTTCCTTTACTTCGGTAATAGCCAAAGATAATTTTATGGGCGTGCAGTTCCACCCCGAAAAATCCGGAGATGCCGGCAGCCGGTTATTAAAGAATTTTTTACAACTCATATAAGCCTAACACAAATACAGTTACTCCTGAATCCATTGTTTGGCTTCTTCCTTCTTCTCAAAGGGGAAAGCTTTAACCTCAATACTGCCTATCATTTTATCCCCTATTTCAGCCCATCTTTTTATCCATTTTTTCTCCGTCACAACGGCTTCCTTATCAAAGCGCTTCCAGTTACTGAGTCCAAACCGCAGGTCCTTCATAAGCGCCTCCAGCGTAATGCCTTTCCAGGGAGCTAATTCGGCATATATCCGTACCTTGGAGTGATCTTTCATCTTTTTTTCCAACAGCGCTGCTACAGCATCAAACTCTTGGCCGCTTATTTTACCATCCACACGAATACCCACTACATTATCGGCTTCTATATCAATAAAAGTTAACATGGCACTTGTCTTTACTTTTGCTTTCCACTGAGGATTTATCTTAATAAACAACATTTTAATATAAAAGTTTCAACCAGTATCAGGCTTAGTTTTTACCTGTCTTTATGAGATTGTAAATTCTGTTTGTTTTCGCCCATAATTCTTTGAGTTATGCTCAGGATATCATAGCTTCCTACCGGCACTATTTTAGTCCAATCCACATTTATTAAATTCAGATAAATAAATTAGACCATTGCCATGTTCTACAATATCCTCTTACATGCTCACTCCGGCCTGCGCTGGCTGCTGTTGATTGCCCTCATCGCCGCGTTATTCCAAACTTTTTCTCGCCGCGGAACCTCCGGCAGCATTATGGAAACCAAATCGGTACTGTTTACTTTTATCCTGACACACTTACAACTGCTGGTAGGGATTATTCTCTACTTTATCAGTCCCAAAGTAGTCTTTGGCGGAGATACGATGAGCAACAGTTTGTTTCGCTTTTTTACCGTAGAACATGCATTGGGCATGCTCATCGCGGTGGTGCTCATCACACTGGGTTATACCAAAGCCAAGAAAGCAGAGCCGCCTTTTAATAAAGCTTTTAACTATTATGTTGTGGCTTTTATTCTGATCATCATCTCCATTCCGTGGCCATTCCGTGAGCTGGGAGCCGGCTGGTTTTAACTGCTGAACTAAAAAGATGGAGCCACTTCTCTGCCCGGCTCCATCTTCACAAAATTAGCGGACCTGCCGGAATGCGCAAATAACTGTTCCGGTTTCTCATCCCGCTATTCTATGCATCAACATTATTTACCTGAGCCAATCTACCTCCCTTCCCGAAAGTGCCCGTAAAACAGAATAGGGCCTTTAAAAACCCGATATGAGTCATTACCCATACTTTAAGAATTGACTATACACTGTCGGGCGTTATCGTATGAAAGCTCCCGAAACAAATCATTACGAACAACTCTTTCCCCTTGTCAAAAGTTTTGCGTTATTTATCAATGACCTTTGCAAGACTTTCATTTTGTCTTTCTTGCGATCATTCGGGACCACCAGGATGACAAACCGATTTTATAAAGTCATCTATCTGTTAGTTATGGTATGATTTATGAAATATACGGCTCTCTTACTAACCCTGTTTCTGTGCCTTGGAGCTACTGTGCCGTCAATGGGTCAGGAAGCTGCAAATGAGAAACAACCTCCGGTAAAAGTAGGGCTGGCCCTCAGTGGCGGCGGAGCCAAAGGCTTTGCCCATATTGGCGTGCTTAAAGTGCTGGAAGAAGCAGATATTCAGGTTGATGTTATCAGCGGGACCAGCATGGGCAGCATTGTCGGCGGATTGTATGCCATCGGCTATAGCCCACAAATGTTGGAAGAGATAGCCCTCCACAACAATTGGAAGGAGCTATACAACAACCGCGCTTCACGGCGTTACCAATCTATCCTGCAAAAGAGCTATCAGGATAAAAGCCTGCTCAGTTTTCCCTTTAGTAAAGGATCCGTTCAGCTGCCGCGCAGTCTTATTCAAGGCCACAATATTGCCATGCTGCTATACCGGCTTACGCTGCCTTACCACGGCATTTCCGACTTCACCAAACTGCCCATTCCCTTTGCTGCTGTAGCTACCAACCTGGCCACCGGCGAGGGCGTCCATTTGGATCACGGATTCCTGCCTGATGTCATGAGAGCCAGCATCGCCATTCCCAGCATTTTTGAGCCAGTGCCCATCGATACGGCCAGCTATATTGATGGCGGAGTAGCACGGAATATACCCGCATCCGACGCGCGCAAACTTGGAGCCGATATCGTTATCGCTTCGGATGTGAGCGGGCCGCTCTCCCCCGTCGACAGCCTGAATACCTTCATCAGCATTATGTCCCAATCCGTCGGCTTCCGGATGGATGCCTCAAATAAACACCAGCTTGAGCTTACGGACATCCATATTCGTCCGGATATCAAAAAGTTCAGCTCCACCGACTTTGACAAGGCTGAGCAGTTGATTAAACTTGGGGAAGAAGCCGCCCAACGCATGCTGCCTCAAATCAGGCAGATGGCCGACTCTATCCGGCAACCACCGCCTCCCGACCTCCCTCCCATTGAAATAGCAGATACGCTGCTAATCAATCGGATTAACATTAAGGGGGCAAACCTCTATCTTCGCGATCGCCTCAGAAGTTCACTTCAAATTATGACCCCTTCACGTCAGCCGGTAAGTGAACTGGAATATAAGCTTAACAAGATATACACTTCGGGTCCCTTCAGCAATCTTAGCTACAGGCTAAACCCGCTATCCGAAAACAAAGGCTATGCTCTGAATATTACCATCGCGGCCGACAATCAGCAGTCAGTGGGGCTGGGCATGCGGTACGACAGTCAGTACAAGGCTTCGCTGCTTTTTTCGGGCCGTTTCAATAAACTATTCACACCCGGCGATGCACTTCTGGTCGACTTTCGACTGGGTGAGCAGCTGAAAATACAGGGCAACTACATACTGCCGCTTTCCTTCTATCCCAAAGTGGATTTAACGCTGTCTACCGCCGCCACCCGCACACCCATCGACCTCTTTAGCAGTGGCCAACGCATATCAAGTATTGACATTGAACGACTCTCATTTTCTCCCCAACTGAATGTTGAACTTTTGCCTTCGCTTTTTCTGGGCATCGGGCCCCATTTCGAAGGTTTTAACCTTAACGAAGCGGTGGGTGAAACTCTTTTCCTGGGTAATATCAGCGGACTGATCACCGCGCGTGCGCTCATTTACGCCGATTCATTTAACCGAACCTACTTTCCCTCAAAGGGGCAGCAATTTTTATTCAGTTCAGATCTTTCCGATCGCCTTTGGGGTAGCGGCTATTCTTTTACTCAGTTTATCATAGACTGGCAAAGCAGATTTCCCCTCACGAAAGGCATTTCATTACTTTCGCGAGTTACAGCGGGTCGCACCTTTTCCCAGTCTCCCACCCTTCCGCTTCATTATCGATTTTACAGCGGCGGTGTTATACCGATATCCATCTTTAGGAACCGGCAATTTCCGCTCTTGGGATATGAGGTACAAGAGTTGTCCGGCCGCCAGCTAAAAGCAGTGCAGATAGGTTCACAGATAGATTTCGGCAACGATTTGTTCCTGCTACTTCGCTGGAATGCCGCTCACATGGCATCAGACTGGAAGTGGGAAATAATCCCCTCCGATTTCCGGTCCGGATTTGGCTTGACTGCAGGAGCCCGCACCCTTATCGGTCCGGTAGAACTCACGGTTATGACCCAGGATTTTAATGGTCCTTATTCGCTGCGCATTAATGTAGGATATACCTTTTGAGGCTGTTTTTACACCTTCCCCGCTTACGGGCTGCGGATTTCACAATAGCCGCGCCGGAAAGGATAGAAATTCATCTTCCTAATAGCTACCTTCCCTAAAACTTAATTCTAAGTCTACTGCTATGCACATTATCCCCGCCATCGATTTATTAGACGGACAGGTGGTCCGCCTGCATAAAGGAAAATATGAGGAAGCAACGATCTACAATGACGATCCCCTGCAGGAAGCCCGGAGGTTCAGCAAGGCAGGCTTTAATCACATTCACATTGTGGATTTGAACGGAGCCAAAGAAGGTAATTTTGTGAACCTGGAACACATCCGGCACATTATCAGCGAGCTGGAAATGTCCGCCCAGACCGGCGGCGGCATCCGCAGCTACGACGATGCGGCTATGCTTATCGATCACGGAGTATCGAACATCATCTGCAGCTCCATGGCGGTTAAAAGTCCGGATGAGTGGGGGCGCGTACTGGATGATTATGCCAAGCAGGCTATTTTGGGCATGGATTTAAAGGGAGGCAAGGTGGCTTACAGCGGATGGCTGAAAACCCTTGACCAGTCACTGGACGACTTTCTGCAGCCTATGATTGAGCGCGGGCTTTCTACCATCCTGTGCACCGATATTTCCCGCGACGGCACGCTGGAAGGGACAAACCTGGAGTTGTACAAAAACTTACAACAGCAATATCCGGAACTTGACTTTATCGCCTCCGGCGGGGTGGCTTCGGTGGATGACTTCAAACAGCTCTCGAAAGCTGAGCTCTACGGCGTTGTGGTGGGGCGTGCTTATTATGAGCAAAAGATTTCCCTCAAAGAGATGCAGCATTACCACAGTGCGTAGATGGTTGTACGTTTGTGCCTTCAAAAATATATTGGAATATCCCTGACCTATTCTGCTCCTACGCCAATAATGGTTTAAAAGCGGACGGCTGTGTCGGCTTTTTCAAGCTTAGATTTAAACGAAAAATTATAGATTGTCCGTCAAGAATTATTTATCATTGACCTCAGAAATATCCACCTCTCTAATGATTGATATATAGTGAATAAGATACTGAAAATATTATTACTTATAACGTTATTCGTTCCTTTTACCGGTTTAGCAGGTTATGCCCAAGACTGTAGTATCGATATAAAGAAAATAAACGCCGATCGTAAAAGCTGGTTCAGGAGCAACCTTGATGATATTAAATGGTCGGGCGATCATAACAGTGGCAGAGTAGAGTTGGATTGGAGACAAACCAATGAAATAAGAGCTCGGCTACAAAGTGTATATGGCAATCCAACGGTAACCGTCGAAGATAATATCAGGATACTTGGGTTGAATGTAAATACAGCCATAGAGTTCGAATACTGGTTTCTCGTTAATGATACTATTCCACTAATGGTCATGGATATTGGCGGTCCTTTTTTCCAAGGAGTGATATACGCTCTTGATAATAATCATATCGAGCTCATGGATAAAATTAAATGCACGCTGTCGGATACATTAATGAGCTTAGATCGGGGTGAGCTGGCAAACTATGAAGATTATTATTACTCAATAAATCATCAGCAATGGTATCGGGTTTCTCATAAAGATGGAGCTTATCTCACAGAAGAGATTTCATCTCCAAAGCATATTTACAACTAAAGGATGCTTTGAAATACCTTTCGGTTTGGTTGAACCACAGTCTGTGAGCCAACCGATGATTAGTATTTAGCTAATATGCCCGAAAGACGGCCGGCTGCAACCCTGCCACTCGACAACCAATCTAAAATGGAACAGGCCAAGCAATCTATGTTAGCCTTCCGGATTGCGCATCACGCCCATAAATAATATAGCACTGCTGGTGCGCTCTCGGATTACAAAGACAAAGGGACGGTTAAAGTGGATGGACCGGGCTTGAGGACTTGCAGAAGTCAGGCCTATGGAAACCGAAGTTGCGGCTGCCGCCTCCGTCCCCTCCTCGTCAACCGTTAAGAATGATTTGTGCATCACCTTATCAATAAACAACTTTCCGCTGTCGCTTATCTTTGAGAAGTTGGCGGACCCGGGAACAAATGCAACGCCCATCCCCATCGACTTCAGGATCTCATTCATTGAAACCTTATACTCCATCTCAAATTTGGGCAGCGAAATATCCGTCGGTGCTACGGAGGCTGATGATAGCCAACGCTGCATATTTTCCGATGTCAATTGCTCCGTTACAAAGGAATCGATGGAGGTCTGGCTGCCGGCCGGCATCATAAGCGTCATCGAAAAGAGCCCCCCGCCATAGGGAAGGTCCAGCAGCTGCACTTCATCTGAAATATAAGCCGATAGCGTATCTTTTTGGCTCATCATCGCAAGCTTCTGCTCCGAGCCGTCTT
>DATGUX010000230.1:0-2012 GCA_035300985.1 Fodinibius sp. | reverse complement strand
TAAAGGGTGTTTTTCCATCATAAACATTGAATATATAGCTGAGTGTACCCGACAATACGCCCTCAATCTTGGTAATTTTATCGCCGGCCAGCACTTGTTCTTTCAGCGTTTTAACAACCGGCAATCCGGCTCCAACATTGGTCTCATACAAATACATAACGTTGTGTTTCAAGGCCAGCTCCTGCAGCTTCTGATAACGCTCCATTGGTCCGGAATTAGCCTTTTTATTAGCCGTAACAAGGGAAAAGCTTGACTTTAAAATATCAGAATAACGATTGGATATCTCAGCACTGGCTGTGCAGTCAACCATCAGGCTATTCGGTAGATTCAGCTTTTGAACATCAGCTAAGAAGTGGTCAAACTTCATTTCCTTGCCATCCTTTACGCCTTCAGACCAATCCTTAAAATCTAAACCACCGGCCTGCATTTTATAGTAGCTGGAGTTCGCTATCCCGCAAAGGTTCAGCTTTATGTTATGCTCCTCATAAAGCAGGTCAGCCTGTTGCTCAAAAAGCTCGAGTAATTTGCTTCCGATAAGACCAATGCCAATCAGAAAAAGATTAACCGTTTTTATCTTGCTGAGGAAAAAAGCATTGTGAATGGTATTCAGTGTCTTCGGCAGGTCATATTCCTTAACCACAACAGATATATTACGCTCGGAAGAACCCTGTGCAATGGCCCGCACATTAATGCCGTTACGTCCCAAAGCACGGAACAGCTGTCCTGAGATACCCGGCGTACTCTTCATTCCATCGCCTACCGCTGCCACAATTGAGCAGTCCGGTTCGTGCTGGATCTCTTCAATCACACCTTCTTCCAACTCATGCTTAAAGTCTTGATTGAGTACCTGCAAAGCACGATCTGACTGGCCGGGTAAAACGGCAAAACAAACGGTATGTTCTGAGGATGCCTGGGTAATCATAATGATATTTACCTTCGCTTGTGCCAAGGCAGAAAAAATACGCGCGGCAAAACCACTAACACCCACCATGCCGCTTCCTTTAAGCGTAATAAGGGAAACATGATCAATTGAAGAAACGCCCTTTACGTTGGATTTTCCGGGCGGAACTTCCTTTTTGATTACCGTACCTCCTTCATCAGGACTGAAAGTGTTCTTTATTAGGATAGGAATGGAACGCTCCATTGCGGGTTGTACCGTTGGCGGATACATGACGGTTGCGCCAAAATGGGAAAGCTCCATCGCCTCCTCATACGAAAGTTCTGTAATAGGTTGATGCTGGCCTACCATTCGCGGATCTGCTGTCATAATACCTTCCACATCCGACCATTTCTCTATAGCATCAGCATCCAGAGCAGCCCCAAAAAGAGCAGCCGTATAATCAGATCCTCCCCGTCCAAGGGTTGTTGTTACGCCCTGCTCCGTGGATCCGATAAATCCGGTTATTATACCAACATAGGTTTCATTGGCCAGCTGTTCGCGAATATTAGCATAACTCTGGTCGGCATTTACCCGGGCGCCGCCAAATCCATGGTCCGTTTTGATAAGATCACGGGCATCTACAAAGCGGGCAGGCACGCCGGCCTCCTGCAGGGCGTTAGCCAGGATAAAAGCGGAGAGGCGTTCTCCAAAGCTAAGTACAAAGTCGCGGATACGGTCGGTCAGCTCATGAGTGAGGGCTACTCCGTGCAGCACATCATCCAGTTCGTTAAAAAAGAGCTTGAGCTTCGTCAATACAGCACTTTGCCGCTCCACGGATACCAGCTCCCGCACGAGGCTGATATGACGGTCTTCCATATCCCCCAGCGGCTCTCGAAACTGAGTCCCCCCGTGAGAAGCATTCTCGGCGCTTCTTTCAAGCTGATCTGTAACTCCTTGCAGGGCCGACACAACCACATGGATGGGACCTTCCCGATGTTTTTCTGCAATAATTTGCAATACCTGCCGAATGGCAGAGGCCGACGAGACGGAGCTGCCGCCAAATTTTAATATGCGCATAGATAATTAAGTAATTAGTATAGTTGCCGATAGAAAAGAATGTAACTCCTACCGG
>DATGUX010000229.1:0-4155 GCA_035300985.1 Fodinibius sp. | reverse complement strand
TTCCATCTCTTTGGCCTTCCCCTCGGCTTCGTTGATACGCTTCTGGCGCTGTGCTTCGGAGATCAGAATGGCTTCCTGCCGCTCCCCCTGAGATTCATTGATCTTAAAGTCACGCGTACCGGTAGATTCGGTAATTTCGGCGCGCTTGTCGCGTTCGGCCTCCATCTGTTTTTCAAGGGTGTTAATGAGGTTTTCGGAGGGACGAATGTTGCGGATCTCATACCGCAGCACTTTGATGCCCCAGGGATCGGAAGCCTTGTCGATTTCGCGGACGATATTCTCATTCATCTGCTCGCGCTCGGAGAAGGTATCATCCAGCGTAATCTTACCTATCTCGCTGCGCATGGTGGTCTGGGCCAGGTTAATGGATGCCAGCTTATAGTCGTGGATGCCGTAGCTGGCCTTATATGAATCCATCACTTTTACATAGACCAGCCCATCCACTTCCACCTCGATATTATCTTTGGTGATGCAGGTTTGGCTGGGCACATCAATGACCTGCTCGCGCATTTCCTGACGGTAGGCGGGGCGGTCTACAAAAGGAATAAGAAAGTGGAGGCCCGGCTTGAGCGTTTTAATATATTTGCCGAGGCGTTCCTGAATGACTTCCTCACGCATCTCTACGATCTGGAAGACCTTGGTAAACAGGAAGACGCCAATGGCAATAACAATGAGAATGGTCGTCCACATAATGTTGAGTAATTAAGATTCAGATTATGAGTGTATTTCCCTGAGCAGTTTCTGAAAGGGGCTTATTAGTTGTTTTTATTCTTCAAGCTCATCCATCGGTTCTACAATCCAGGTGACATTGTCGCGGTAGCGGATTTTGGCCCTGGATCCGGCCTCTATCTTGCCTTCCAGCGTCTGCGCCTGCCAGGAGATGCCCTGGAAACGGATGCGGCCGGAGCTGTCGTGCGAATTTACCTCTTCAATAACCTCTACGATCTGATCCATCGCCTCCACATCTTCATCGGCCAGTTTGTAGCTGCTGTCGCCGCCCCAGTATTTCATCAGCAGCGGACGTATGGCTAATATCAGGGCTACGGAGGTAAACAACCAGGTGATGACGGATCCCATCGGGCTTTCAAGAATACCAAACCAGCGCAGGGCACTGACGATTATCCCGCTCAGGCCTAAAAAGAAGGATACGCCGCCCGGTACAAGCGTTTCGATGATCATCAGTACGATCCCGCCGACAAGAAAGATTGTTGTTATTAGTTCACCATCCATTTGTTTACCAACTGGTTCAAAATGTTATTTCAAATAATAGGTAAAATATAGAAGATCCTAAACTATAGTTTTGATTGAAGCAGTACCGGCGGATCTGCCTCAGAGCTTGATCCGAGGCCTGATGGTTATGCCTCCCAATCTTTTAATGGCTGGTGATGCTGAATATGCATACGGAATAAATCCTAAAAGGTTACACTGAGGTTAAAGGAGGGGCGGAAACCAAGGTCATAGACATCGACGGGGGTGCTTTGGAAGCGATTGGGTGAGTTGCTTTGATCGATGACATAAGTCAGTTCGCGGTACCACGGGTTTTGCCGGTCCAGGAGGTTAAAGGCCGTGGCCGTCAGGTTCAGGGTAGCGCCGCCCAAAGGCTGCCGGTATTCTACGGAAAGATCGGCCCTGCGATAGGCGCCCAGCCGTTCATCATTTTGGGAACCAAAAACGGCTAATTTATTGGGCGTTCCGGTGGCATAGAGCCAGGACAGGTAGATAGTGAGTGGCTCAAAGGGATGTACCTCGAGGGTTGCGTTATATTGATAGCGGCGATCCCAGTCGGCATGAAAGGAATTACCGTCGTTAATGGCCGGGTTGGATAGCAAAACTTCGGAAAGAGTGAAAGTCTGACTGATATTTACCACAGAAAATTCGTTACGTACCATAAATTCGAGGCCTTTGGCGGTGCCGCTATTGTCGGTGAGCCAGGGATTGGATCCAAAACTGCCGGCCAGTGAATAGGTATTTAACTCGTGCAGCCGCAAGTGTTCAAAATCTTTATAGTAGCCCTCGGCCTGAGCGTAAAAATAATCAGAGAGATTAAGATAGAGACCGCCCGTAAAATAATTAGCGGCTGTGGGCTGCTGGGTGGAGTCGGCCAAAACCCATACGTCAGCGGTAACGGTATTGCTTAGATTTACTTTGTTGAGGAACTGGTGGTTGCGGCTGACTCCGACTGATGCCGATAGTTTGGCATCAGGAAAGAGTTTGACTTTAATTCGGGGAGACCACCGCAGATACTGTCCATTGGTGTAATAGTGCATCCGTGCGCCTCCAAAAAGGTCCAGTATATTGAGTCCCGTATATTCCAGCTGCGCATAGGTATCCAGCTGATGCGCCTGCTGCGAGTTAAGATAGCCGGGGTGATCAAAAGAATCTTCGTAGTATTCACCCGAAAAATAATGGTAGGAAAGTCCGCCCGTAGTAATCCATGGACCGCTATAGTACTGGATCATTTGGTCGGCTTTAAACTCGTTGAGTACGCTCTCATTTTCAAAGGGATAAATAAAATTCTGGAGCGTATTTGTGGAAGCATTCAGCTGGGTATAACTGAAGTCATCTTTTGTAAATTTGGTTTGGTAAAAGCTGCCGCCTGCCGTAGATTTAGAGTATAAATCTTCGCTTAACCATTGGTGATACTGAATGCTGGCCGTGCCGTTAGACCAGTCGTTGGAGGTGGATACGGCGCGTTGATCTACCTCTTGCCCGTCAGCCATCGAAAAAGACTCAAACAGCCGATCACCCTTTTGTTGCGTTTGGTCGCCCCCTAAATAGCCGCTGACAATCAGTCGCCCGCCAGCGTCGCCTTCCCGATACAGTGCGGCGTGAAGGTCGTAAAAAGAAGCATCGGTCTGGCGGGGCTGCACCAGCTGCGCTTCGAAATTGGAAAAGTCCTCATCCAGTACTCCTTTTTTACGATCGACATTCAGTCCCCAGGCGACAAGTTTTGCACTATTTAGCCAGTTGACCGTATTTATGAACGATTTACGTCCCGAAATAAGCCAACTGCTGCTGCCCCACCGGATGGGGCCACTCAGCGTCAGCCGGGCCGAGGTGTTGCTGATGCCTGCCGTGCCCGAAAATTTCTTAAGAGAGCCCGTTTGGGTATCCAGCGAGAGCGTGCCGCCCGGAGGAGCTTGAAACTGGGCGGGGGCGATGTCATAAAGCAAGCTGCTGCGCTGCAGAATATCTCCGTTGAAGCTGTCGAGCAGCCCGAACAGATGCGTCTGATTGTAGATAGGAACTTCATCGAGCAGCACCTGGAAGCCATCGGCCGGACTGCCTCGTACATTCAGGCCGTCGCTTAGTGCGGGCGATGCCGACACGGATGGGAGGGCCTGCAGGGCGCGCAAAGAATTGGTTGCACCCAAAGGACCGAAGGTGCCGATGTCCACCAGGCCGGCCGTCTGTTGGCTAATATTCCCATAGCTATGGGTGCCGGTGACGATCACTTCATGGGCATCGATCCGCTTGGGCTTTAGGCGGAAAGTCAGTTCGGCAATATCCTCTGTATTCGTCAGGTTAACGACTATCTCTTGCGATGTATATCCAATATAGCTGCCGCGAAGGACGATGGTATTTTGAGTAAAAGGACGACTGAAGCGAAAGCTTCCACTTTCGTTAGAACTAACGCCCAGCGTGCGCGTATCCTGCCTCCACGTAATATTGGCAAAAGGCAGACGTTCGCCGGTGGCAGCATCAACTACCTGCCCGCGTACGGTAATCTCCTTTTGGAAAGGGGCGCGGGATTTTGAGCGATAAATGATGACCTGATGCCGGCTGCTGTCCACCTTGAGGTCGAGCTTATGGAAGCGCAGAGCCGTTTGAAATTTATTAAAGAGCTGTTCCCTGTCGGCCGAAAAGCTGAGCGATATATCCGAGAGCAGCGCATCACGATAGAGAAAACGGTAGGGGGTTTGCTGCTCAATATGATCAATAACCTGTAGTACCGGCTTGTCCTGATATCGAAATTGTGCCTGGCCGCTGGCGACAAATATCAGCAAAAAAAGAGCCGGTAAAAGGAAGGCTCGTCCGGGTGGTATGAGTCTCCAAAAGAAGGCTGATCTGATCATTCAAAACAAATTTCAGTAGCTAAGGGAATAATGATGAACGGTGAAGCGGAAGATGGTATCGATTGTTATAGCAGATCAT
>DATGUX010000228.1:0-4955 GCA_035300985.1 Fodinibius sp. | reverse complement strand
GTTTTCCAGCTGCGCATTGGCCTCGGCATATATGAGAATAAGTTCCTCATTACGCAGCCAGGGTACCGGTGAGGTATTAGATTCAAACCGATTATCCTGATATTTTGAGCTCAATCCCTGTTGTGTAATGGGGGCTGAGCGTTCAAAAAATTTATTAGTCGCTCGCTGGTCGCCCGCTTCCGCATCAGCCACCATTGAAGGGTGGACCATCTCTATCTGAGCTGTTTCGGCATTTTCAGGATAGTAAAGGGGATTAAATTGGTCGGGCGGTCCGGTGTACACAAAGTAGGCTCCTTTGTTCATTATGGCCTCACCGGAGCCCAGCTCAAAGAACGGTTTAGCCTGCTCTAACGACTGAAGAGCGCCATCCCAATCTTTGGCATAGATAGCGGCACGCGCATCTATAGCGCGGTTTAGCTTTTCGAACTCAGCGGGAGTATTAAAGTCAGCGTAGCCCTCTGTCAGGTCAAATGAGAAGGCGCTACCGGCGGATTGCAGGTGGGTTTGTGCCTCGTCCAGCAGCGCGCGTATTTGCGTAAGGGCTTCGTTGTAGGGCACAAAAGGGCCGGGGTTCAGCGGGTCGTCTACGTCAATCCGGATGCCATTTTCTTTCGACTGGGTTAGCAGAGGGATAAGATATTGAAAAGCCTCAAGGGTTTTAGCTACTCCCAAATATCCGTTTTTCTGTTGATCATTAATAGCGTCAGTATTCTGGACTGACTTAACGACTAAGTTAGCCTGCTTAATGGCTGAATAAGGATTGGTCCAGACGCTTCCCATTCCACGAAAGCTGGGTTCGTTTTCTGCGTCAGCACCCTCTGATAGTCCGAGCAAATCTCTCATATTACGCGGATCGGAGGCCCGCATGGGATAGATTTCCCTTCCAAAGGCTCCAATAATATCTAAGAAGGCTACCGTTCCTGATCGATGCCTGATTTCAAGCCCCGAAATAAGGTTTTGCAATTGGGCCTGATTAGCATTTTCCAGCACTTCATTTACAGAGGGATTATTAGGATCATCGATACGATCAGGGTCAACGATATCACATCCCAGGGTGCCTGTGATCAGCAATACGAGCAAAACATAAGTAAATATGGATGTTTTCATAACAGGTAGAAAAATTTATGATTAAAAGTCCAGCTTAACATTGAACATGACTTTTCGAGATGAGGGATAGGGAGCCACAGAAACTGACTGATTTATTGTTTGAGTACCAAAGGTAGATACCTCAGGATCATAACCGTCATATGTAGTCCACATCCAAATATTGCTGGCGGCTACACCAAGGCGCAGGCTTTTCAGGGAAGCGCCAAAGACATTTTGAATGAACGTTTGGGGAACACTGTAGTGCAGGCCTACTTCGCGCAGTTTAATATAACTGGCTTCCTGTACATACGATTCAGGCGAATATTCTGCAGTGAGTCTTTCTGTCCCTTTTGGGATGCCATCGCCGTCGGAATCCTCATTCCAATCGGTGGCCGTACCGCCATCATCAGTCAGAAACTGGAACAGATTGATATTGTAGTTTCCCTGGCTCCAGTGGAATAGGAAATCAAACCGGAAACCGTTTAAAAATGAAATCTGGTTTCCAAAAGACATCTGGAAGTCAGGCTGAGCATTCCCATAGATTTTGTATAGTTGTTCCTTATCAGGTGTAGCAGGTGTTCCTACAATGGTCGTCGGGGAGAAGCCTTCTTGTAAAAGGTAGTTGCCTAAGGAAACGCCAAAACCGCCGGAAACATCCGGTGGAATGCTCAGTGATGTAAGCTTGGATTCATTCTTCCAGAACAAGAGATCGGAGGACCAGGAAAATGCACCGGTTTGTACCGGTGAGGCGTGAAGCCCTAATTCTATGCCCTTATTATCAAGCTCGGCCGCATTGGTGGCTATGGCCGTAATGCCTGTGGAACTGGCCGTAGGCAGGTCGAGGATAAGATCTTCAACCGTTTTGATATAGTAAGTAGCCGAAAATGAAAGCCGGTTATCCAGCAGCCCGATATCAGTACCAAACTCCAGTTCGTGGGCACGTTCGGGCTTCAGATTCGGATCTATATCGCGAGAAGAGATGGTGAGCCCAAGGTTATCGCCGATATTAGAGCCGTTTAGAGCTCGAAAAGTATCACCGAAGCTTGGGAGCCCTCCCGTCACGCCATAAGCTATCCGCAGCTTAAGCTGATTAATGCTGTTGACGGTAAAAAAGTCAAAGTTGGCTACATTCGCTGCCAGCGAAGCCTTTGGGAAAAGATAATACTCGTCCTGACTGTAATTGAGGGAGGAGCGGTCCAGACGAAGCCCCACCGTACCAATCAGTTTATCATCCCAATTTACTTCTTGCTGGCCAAACCAGCCTATATCAATAATTTGTTGCTCGAGTTGGCTGACAACAGACTGTACTTGTGCCTGATTGATATTGTTTTGGCCCGTTACTAAGCCGCGCCCGCGCAATTGTTGTCGGTTTTGCTGCTGTTCGTATCGGGAGAAACCCACTTGAGTTGTGAGATCAAAATCCTTCAGCGTTTTGTTAAGTAACAAAACCGCCTGCAGATTGGTATTCAGATTATCTTCCTTGGTACGAATGACATCTCCCGGATTTGCTGCAGCTTGTTGATTCTGCAGGAATTCAGGGAAATAAATCATACTGTTATAGTTCAAATAATCAACTCCTCCTTTAACGTTCAGAGACAAGGCTGTTCCTTCGGATTGGTACAGGTCGACATTTAAACTCAAGGATTGAATAAAGCGGGTAATGTCCTCATCATTCTTGGCATATTCTATGATAGCCAGTGGATTATCATCAAAGTAAGGGTTGGTGGGATAGTTTCCGTTTTCATCCGGAAACAACTGAGCATAGGTAGGCGTGTAAGCCAGCGTATAGCCCAGCGAGCCGCCCGACCCATTTTGGTTACCGGTAAATCCGCGGTTATTGGCGGTCCGGGCAAAGTTGGAGCTGGAGGAAACCCGGATATTATCGGAAATATTGTGGTCCAGATTAGCACGGATGCTGCTTCGGTCAAAGCCGGTATTCTCCACAATCCCATCCTCAGCGTGGAAGCCACCCGATACGTAGAATTGTGTTTTTGCATTTCCGCCTGAAACGCTGACGTTGGTTTCGGAAATCAATCCGCGATTTCCATAGATGATATCTTCATAATCATAGAGGTTGCCATTTGCTTTGGCCTCCTGGAATTTCTGGACTTCTCTGTCGGCTTCTGCACCCGAATATCTTGAGCGTATCTTCTCTTCGTTCCAGGATGCTACGCCCAACAGGTTCAGCGGGCTTGAAAAGCCGGTATTTTGCTCAATACTGACTTTTGTTGGTCCTGATGAACCACGCTTAGTGGTGATAATTACCACACCGGCGTTGGCCCGCTGCCCGTAGATGGCAGCAGCAGAAGGTCCCTTCAACACTTCGATACTTTCGATATCATCCGGATTTAAATCGGCCAGCCGGTTACCTCCGTTATCTTCTCCGGCACCAGTAGCACCGGTAGCTTCCCAGCGTCCGTTGCTGATGGTAGAGTTGTTTATATAAACACCATCAATAATATAGAGTGGCTGCGAGGAGCCGGCCCCAAGCGTACTTATGCCCCGCATCTGTACATTAAATCCACCGCCGGGAGCTCCTGAATTACTGCGGATGTTCACACCGGGTATTTTGCCGGAAAGCGCATTATCAACGGTTGGTGAAGCAACGGTCCCGGTTAGTTCTTCAGCACTTACTTTGGTTACCGCATTTGCAAGATTTTCACGCTTCACGCTACTGGCTAAACCGGTGACGACCAGTTCATCAAGGTTGGCGACGTCGGGGGCAAGGCTTATGGACACTTCATTATCCGTAGCACTGACATCGACTTCCTTAGCGGCATAACCGATAAATGTAATTCGCAATGTGGCTTCCTGACCGGGAAGTTCGATTGAAAACTCACCGTTCTGGTCGGTTGTAGCTCCGCGGGAGGTGGGCTGATGAAATACATTAGCGCCAATAAGCGGCTCGTCCGTGGAGGCATCGGTTATAGTACCGGTCACGGTAAATTGAGCCCACGCGGGCTGGGTACCCAGCAGCACTATAAGGCAGATAAAGAGAAGTTTAAATCTGTTTTTCATAACGATATGACGATTTATATTGGATAGATTAGGAATGGTTAGGTTTATGATTGGTTATTTAACGACAGGGATTTTTATTTGAGAAGGATACTGGGAGGAATGGTGAATCTTATTATGAGCGGGCACGCCCTCCTTTTCATTATAATTCGCTCCTCCGGTATTCAGGTTTCGGGCAAAGCGCGGAAAATTGCTGCTGGATATTTCTATCCTGATGCGATGTCCCTTTTCAAAATAGTTGCTGGTAGCCAGAGGTGTAAGCTCCAGTTTATAAACTTCGCCATCCTCCATAAATACTTCCCGGTCATAGCCTTCGCGATAGCGCGCCCTAAGAATGGTCTCGTGCAGGTTATAGGCGGTTCCATCCGGATATACATCAATAATCTTGACGGTGAAGTCAGTATCTTTGGCATCTGAGGAAACGTAGAGCGTAGGCTCAATAAAGCCGGTGACTTCCACGCCCTCTTCAAGCGGTTCGGTGGAGTAAACTAAAACGTCATTTCGGGCTTCTATTTCCCGCTGGTCAAAGGCTCCACCTTCAATTGCGTTACCCGTACAGCATACATTGCCGCCGTGCGAGGGGACAGGATTCATGGGATCGTATGTGAATTTATCGGGCTGATCCTGGTTATCAGGCTTATCAGTTGTCAGTTTGCCGTCGCCGTACAAGCTGTTTGCGCTGCCCTTACTGTCCAGGTAATAAGTAGTCATCTCGGCATTTTGGGGTGGCCAGGTATCAGATGATTGCCACTCATTGCTGCCCATGGTATAATACTGAACACGGGGCGTATTTTCCTTAAAATCTGTTTGCTCATCCTTTAGCCAGAAATCGAACCAGTCGTAAATCTGTTCAT
>DATGUX010000227.1:0-5093 GCA_035300985.1 Fodinibius sp. | reverse complement strand
CCCGGCAAAAAAGCGCTAAGATCGTGTAAGTAATTCATGCAGCTTAATGGTTATACAATGACTCTATAGTTTTTGCAAGCGTGGCGTCTTTCTCGGTTACTTTATCACCTGCATCGTGGGTGGTCAGCGAAATTTGTACCGTATTGTAGACGTTGAAAATTTCGGGATGGTGAACCTGCTCTTCCGCTTCATAAGAAAGGCGTACCATAAAGCTTACCGCCGCCCGGAAATTGTCGAAACCAAACTCACGCGTCAGCTTATCATCAGCAAATTCCCATTCGGGCAGTTCCTGCAGGTGCTGTTCAATCTCTTCTTTAGAAAGTGGATCAGCCATAATACTATTTGTTTTTCGTTTGTGATGCTAATTCATCGGTAACATCATACAAGGTTGAAGCCCATTCCGGCAGCTCATCGGTTGTTACGGATTGTTGTACAGCCACGCGCTTTTGCTGGGCGGACTGCAGCAGCTCTTCGACTTGTACTTCGGAATAACGGGTAAAGTCCACCGGACGAATACCAATCCAAACCATAAGAATGATCAGCGGCACTAAAATTCCTACTTCACGAGCATTCAGGTCGACCAATTTCTCATTCCTCTTGTGCTTGATCGGACCAAACATCAACCGCTGATACAGCCAGAGCATATACACCGCCGCAAGGATAACGCCAATTGTTGCAAATATGGCAAAAGCGTTCTGTGGAAGTATCTCTGAACTGAATGTTCCGTTCAGAATCAAAAACTCACCCACAAAGCCGTTCAATCCCGGCAGCCCAATTGATGCCAGCATGGTAATCATAAATAGCGTAGCATATACGGGCATAACCTTGGCAATGCCGCCGTAGTCTTCAATCTTTCTGGTATGTGTCCGATCATACATGATCCCAACAATGAGGAATAAAGCTCCGGTGGAAAGTCCGTGATTGATCATCTGGATAATCGCTCCCTGCATGGCTATGGCATTTACGGCAAATAGCCCGAGTACTACAAAGCCAAGGTGGCTGACTGAAGAATAGGCTACCAGCTTCTTCCAGTCCTTTTGGACCATCGCGACCAGCGCACCATAAATAATACCGATGACGGCTAAAGTAGCCATATATGGAGCTAAAGCGGTAAAGGCATTGGGAAATAGCGGGAAAGTAACACGTAATAAGCCATAGGTTCCCATCTTAAGCATAATGGATGCCAGTACCACTGATCCGGCCGTCGGTGCTTCCGTATGTGCGTAAGGCAGCCACGTGTGAAAGGGAAAGAGCGGAACTTTGATACAAAATGCCAGCGCAAAACCAAGAAACAGGTAGGTTTGTTCTACAAGACCAATCTGATAGGCTCCGCTGGAAAGGAAGCGCCAGTCGGTAGTAAAGAAAAACCCATCTATAAACGCTCCTGCGTCATAGCCCAGGTACAACAGAGCCACCAGCATAATCATGGAGCCAACAAAAGTATATACGAAGAATTTTATTGCTGCATGGATACGATTCTTTCCGCCCCAGATGCCAATCAAAAAGTACATGGGAATCAGCGACAGCTCAAAGAAAACGTAGAATACAACCAAATCAAGAGCAGCAAAGAAGCCCATTGAGGCTGTCTGCAACAGCAGCAGCATGGCAAAATATCCGGAAACGCTCTTCTTTATCGAATCCCAGGAGGCCAGGATCACAATCGGGCCCAGCAGTGTGGTAAGCATAAACAGCAGCAGACTCAGTCCGTCAAGTCCCATGAGATATTTGAGATCCATACCCGGCAACAGCGGAGTACTCTCGCTAAGATATTGTATGGTCCCAGAGTTGGCCGCATCGAAATTAAACAGCAGCGGCAGCGATAATATAAAAGTCGCTGTGGTCGCAATCAGGCTAATCCACTTGACTGCTTTCTCACTTCGGACCGCTAATATGCCGGCGATGCCGAGAAGCGGTAAATAAATAACAATATTTAAAAGTAACTCCATTTTATAATTTTATTTACAGGATCAACATACTTAGTACGATGAGAATACCCACAACAAAGGCCAGCGCGTAGCTGCTGACAACCCCGGTCTGGATATAGCGAAAGACACTTCCAAATAGGCGAACAATTCCGCCCACGGCATTAACAAATCCATCCACCACCTTCATATCAAAACGGGACAGTCCCTTATCTGAAAACTTAACCAGCGGCTGCACGACCCAGCCATCGACAACTTCATCAAAGTTGTACTTCTCCTTCCAGGCCTGATACAATACTCCATAGCGCTGGGCCAGTGCGGCATCAGATGATTCTGTTGCCCCGGCACCATATTTTCGGTAGGCTGCATAGAAACCGCCCAGTGCTACCGCAATGGAAATAATCATCAAAATCCATTCGGTGGAATGTGATAGTATCAATGGAACATCGGCTGTTACGCCGTGCAGCCAATTATGGAGCAAATTGCTGTTGGCCCCACCGGAGGTAAAAACCGATCCCAGGAAACCGGGCACGCCCAAAAAGCCGCCTACGATCGACAGCCCGCCGAGTGTCCACAACGGAATGGTCATGGTTTTGGGGCTTTCATGGAGATATTGCTCGGCACCGGCTGCTTCTTTTATTTTGGAGGGCAGCTTAAACGGTCCGTTGAAGGTTCCAAAGGTAAGGCGGAACATATAAAAAGCGGTAAGCAGGGCGGTTATCATACCTACGCCCCAAAGCAGGAAATAAAGCGATCCGGCGAACTCTCCAAAGCCCGAATTAAAGGCAAAAACCAAAATCTCATCCTTGGAAAAGAAGCCCGCGAGCGGTGGAATTCCGGCAATAGCGATGGTCGCAATCATGAATGTTTTATAGGTAGAGGGCATGTATTTCTTAAGCCCGCCCATAAAGCGCATATCCTGCGGATCGAAATCTACGTCTTTACCATCTTCGTGCAGCTCATGGCCTACATGCTCCATCGTATGGATAACCGATCCCGAGCCCAGGAACAGACAGGCCTTAAAGAATGCGTGCGTTACCACGTGGAACATTGCTGCGGTGAAGGCACCTGAGCCAAGCGCCAAAAACATATAGCCCAGCTGCGAAATAGTGGAATAGGCCAGCACCTTTTTAATATCGTTCTGCGTTATGGCAATGGTGGCTGCTACAATAGCCGTAAGTGCCCCGATAACCGCAATGATCATCATTATCTCGGGAGACATAACAAACATGGGCGACATCCGTGATATCAGGTAAACGCCCGAGGTCACCATGGTAGCCGCGTGGATAAGGGCCGATACCGAAGTAGGTCCGGCCATAGCGTCGGGCAGCCACAAAAATAGCGGGATCTGGGCACTCTTACCGGTTGCACCTACAAACATGAGGAAGCCAATCCAAAACTTGGTGTCGGCAGGAATGGCCTCCAAACTCCCTAAAATATTGTCAAAGTCCAGGCTGCCCACGTAGAAGAAGGTCAAAAACATGGCTAAAAGAAAGGCAAAGTCTCCTACTCTGTTGTACCAGAAGGCCTTATTGCCGGCCACAGCGTTAGCCATATCGGTGTACCAGAAGCCAATCAGCAGGTACGAACAGAGGCCTACGCCCTCCCAGCCCAGAAAAAGCAGCAGCAGATTGTCGGCCAGCACCAGATTCAGCATGGCAAAAATAAAGAGGTTGAGATATGCAAAAAACCGCCAGTAGCCTTCATCATCCCACATATATCCAACAGAGTAGAGATGAATTAAAAAGCCTACACCGGTAACCACCAGCGTCATAAGGATGGAGAGCTGATCAATCTGATAGGCTATATCTACACTGAATGAACCGGCCTCCATCCAGGTAAACAACTCAACAGTGAGCGGGGCCGAGCCCTCACCCATCTGGGTAAAGAGATAAACTGCAATAACAAAGGGCACGAAGAGAGCCAGATTGGCAATGGTGCCAATCAATCCCTTTTTAGGGCGATAGCCCGGAAAACTTAGTCCCAGCAGGCCATTAATAAGAAATCCCGCCAGCGGGAAAAGAATGATCAAACTTGTAAGTAGTGTTGCAGTATCCATTTAATAGATATTTCAGTATTGTATCCTCAAAATATACGCCTCTATACAGCCAACACCCTCCATCTTTACGCGGCTAATACATCTACGCGACTAAGATACAAAAAAGCGAGTGAAGACAAAGAACAGAGCACATAGCCGATTGAGAAATTCTCAATTTGCTTACTCCGGCAGACCCGGACCCTACCAGCGAAGCAGGTTAACCTTGCTAATATCTACCGAGAGGTTGTTTCGGAAAATGGCGATAATAATAGCCAGACCGACGACGGCTTCAGCAGCTGCTACAGCCAGTGAAAAAAACACCAAAATCTGCCCGTCTACATTTCCGAAATGGCTGCTAAATGAAACCAATGATAAATTAACGGCATTAAGCATAAGCTCAACACTCATAAAAATGACAATAGCATTTCTGCGGATAAGTACCCCCACAATTCCAATACTAAATAAAACGGCACTCAGGGCTAAATACCAATCTAAGCTAATCATCCTTGTCGGTAATGGGATTAATTTTATGCTGTGCTACAATTAATGCGCCTACTACAGCGGCGGTCAACAGAATTGCAGTTAATTCAAAAGGCAGCAGGTATTTCGTAAACAACACATCGCCGACTGCTTCCACCGTACCTACCTGTGCCATCTTCTCGGAAACAACGGGCAGCGTATCGGTAAAGCTGCCGACGCTGTACAAAATCTGCGCAAAAACGCCGGCGCCTAACAGGAAGGCAACGAAATATTTGAAGCGAAATTTATTAAATAGGGTACTTTCATTATCCAGGTTCAGCAGCATGATCACGAATAAAAACACCACCATGATGGCTCCCGCATAAACCAGTACCTGGATGATAGCCAGAAACTGCGCCTGAAGCAGCAGGAAAACCCCCGCAAGCGAAATCATATTTAACACCAGGAATAGCGCACTGTTAACGGCATTCTTACTAAGCACAACCGAAAGCGCTGATGCAACGGCCAGAACAGCCAGAAAAATGAACGAATACGTAATCATGTCATCTAATTTGGTTTAGTGGCTTCAAAGGTAGATAAATTTGCAGGCCTCATCAACTGAAAAAGTGGAATATTACCCTTTTTAAAATCTGTCTAAAAAGCCGGTTTAAAAA
>DATGUX010000226.1:0-16184 GCA_035300985.1 Fodinibius sp. | reverse complement strand
TGAGGATGCCGCGCAGGAAACCATCTCCGGCACCGTAACGGATGCCGATACAGAGGAACCGATCCCGGGCGTGAATATCTTGGTGAAAGGTACCACGACGGGAGCTTCTACGGATGCCAATGGAACATATGAGTTGACGGTAGAAAGTCTACAGGATACATTAGTCGTTACCTATATCGGATATCAAACACAGGAAGTGCCTATTAAAGGACAGACTGACATTGATATCGAGCTTAACCCAGAATCTATTATGGGAGAAGAAATGGTGGTCGTGGGGTACCAAGTGCAAAAAAAAGCAACAAATACGGGATCTATAACTTCAGTTGATGGTGCAAAGGTTACAAGAACACCAGCTGTTAATGTAGAGAATAGCTTGGTAGGGCAGTTACCGGGATTGGTGGCTGTCAATAGTTCTGGTCAACCGGGAAGTTCAGGCTCGACGCTTCAAATTAGAGGCAGTAATACCCTGGGAGACAACAGTCCGCTTATTGTTATAGATGGAATCACGAATAGAACAGGTGGGTTAGCCCATCTCAATCCTAATGATATAGAAGATATAACCGTTCTTAAAGATGCTTCAGCTGCCATTTATGGCTCACAAGCTGCAAATGGAGTTATATTGGTGACAACAAAACGTGGACAGGAGGGTAAACCTCAAGTTTCTCTTTCTTATAACCAAGGATTTACTCAACCTACACGAGTTCCAGAGATGGCTGATGCTACGACTTATGCAAGAATGATTAATGAAATTGATTTATACCGCAGTCGTGATCCGCGATATAGCGAAGAAGATTTGAGTAAATATCAAAATGGGACCAATCCTTGGACCCATCCCAATACTGATTGGTACGATGCTGCTTTAAAGAACATTTCGTTACAGAATAAAATGAATGCTTCTGTCTCCGGGGGCAGCGACCGAATTTCGTACTATATTTCATTAGGAACATCAAGTGAAGATGGTTTTTTCGAAGATAGTGGATTTAAGTATAATCAATATAATTTTAGAAGTAATGTCGATGGAAAAATAAATGATTTTATCAATCTTTCATTAAGTATTGCGGGACGACGGGAAGTCAAGGAAGCCCCAATTCGTCCTGTAGGAGATACATTTCGGGCTTTAATGCGTGGTAAACCGACACTGCCGGCATATTGGCCAAATGGAAAACCAGGCCCGGATATTGAGTATGGAGACAATCCTGTAGTAACCGGAACACAGGCAACAGGATACAACAGAGATAAACGGGATGTATTTCAGAGCAACCTTAAGATTGAGGTTGAGGTACCTTTTGTTGAAGATCTAACACTGGAAAGTAATGTTTCTTATGACAAAAATTATGAATTTAATAAAGAATGGGCCACACCCTGGTATTTATACACGTGGGATTATCAAACATTTGATGAAAATGGTGATCCTGTGTTGACACGAGCCAAAAGAGGCTTAAATGAACCTCAGTTGACGCAAGACATGAATGATGGATTTCAATCGACGATTAACTTTCTTGGTAGGTACGGCAAAGACCTTAGGGACCATTCATTCAACTTTCTGGTGGGTATTGAGCGACAAGATTCCAAAAATAACTTCTTCTCTGCTTATCGTCAGGGATTTCTATCAGATCAGTTGGATGAGCTTAATGTGGGAGGGGATGCACAAAAAGACAATTCAGGGGCTTCGGTTAACAGCGTTCGGTTGAATTACTTCGGGCGAGTTAACTATAACTATAAAGAAAAATATTTAATCGAATTTATAGGCCGGTACGATGGATCATATATTTTTCCGGAAGGTGATCGTTTTGGCTTTTTTCCGGCAGTTTCGGTTGGATGGTGGCTTTCTAAAGAACCATTTTGGGATGACATCGCCCCATTTCTTGAAGGGTTTAAGCTACGTGCCAGTTGGGGACAAACGGGTAATGACCGGATAGAACCCTATCAATTCCTAACCACCTACGGCTTTGGGAATGGTTATGTGCGCAATGGCAATGATCTTGAAAAAAGTTTAACTCAAGCCCGGATTGCTAACCCCAATGTAACCTGGGAGGTCGCTAACCAATTCAATGTAGGCCTGGATGCAGAAATGTTAAGCGGTCGTTTGGCCATTACAGCAAACTATTTCCGATATTTCCGTGATAAAATACTTTGGTGGCGTAACGCTTCAATTCCTACAACAGCAGGATTTAATTTACCACGTGAAAATATAGGAGAGGTGATAAATCGTGGTGTTGACGGCCGTATAACATATGCTGGCCAAATGGGTGATCTCAGCTTTGATTTATCTGTGAATGCCGGATATGCACAGAATAAGATCCAATATTGGGATGAAGCTCCTGGTGCTCCCGAATGGCAGGAGTCCACCGGACATCCGATGAATACCGAGCTTTACTACAAGACTGATGGCGTGTTCAACGATCAGCAAGAATTGGACTCATATCCGCATTGGCCGGGAGCCCGTACAGGTGATCTGAAATTCATCGATATTAATGAAGATGGGATAATAAATGGCAGGGACCGGGTAAGAATTGACAAAAATAGCATGCCTACCTTTACTGGTGGATTTGGAATAAGTGCAGCCTACAAAAACTTTGATTTTTCGGTTCTATTCCAGGGAGCTACAGGTGCCGTACGCTATGTGTTTACAGAGTCCGGAGAGATAGGAAATTTTTTGGAAAGTTATGCTGAAAAACGGTGGACACCCGAAAACCCAGATACGGAACATCCGCGTACATACAATAGGACAGATGAGTACTGGACGTCTAATCAGAACACTTATTTCCTACGAAACTCTGACTATATTCGTTTAAAAACATTGGAGGTAGGGTACAATATTGCGTCTCTGTTAGGATCTCAAATTGGCATTCAAAATTTGAGAGCATACATCAGTGGACATAATTTATTTACGATCGATAAATTAAAAGTATTGGATCCCGAGGCTTCGAGCTCTTCAGGTCAATACTATCCGCAAAAGAGGGTCTTCAATATCGGTGTCAGCTTAACATTTTAAAATATTTAATCTCATCACCTATGAAGAAACCAACTATTACTTTAATACTTACAGTAGTTATCTTGGGTGTTTTATCAGCTTGTGATCCAGGTATATTAAATCAACAGCCCGAAGACGAAACAACGGAAGAACAACTTTGGAGCGATGCAGCACTGATGGAAGCTTATGTAAATAATATTTCCCGAGGTGTTGGCCACGGCTATACCTCGGTTTCTATAAGCTCTGGTGTTGATGAAACTAAACATGTACATGGTTGGGATGATCAACAAGTTAGAATGAGTAATTTAACCCCTGATGATTTGGGCTTCTGGGAAGGCTACTGGAGGGATTTTCAGTGGGATGAACTCTATGCTCAAATCAGAAATATCAATGTTTTTCTGGCCAACGTGGGAGAGTCTACGGTTGATCAGGCAGTCAAAGATCGGCTTAAAGGTGAAGTGCTTTTTTTGAGAGCATTCTTCTACCACAGATTGGTTAAAGCTTTTGGAGGGGTTCCGCTTATTGAAAAAGTATATAGTCTGGAAGATGAAGATTATTTGGTCGCAAGAAATACATTTGAGGAATGTATAAGTTTCATTGTCAGCGACTTAGATAGTGCTTCCTCTTTGTTACCTACGGTTATAGAAGGGGATAAAAGCAGGGCGACCAAAGGGGCTGCTTTGGCACTAAAGTCACGTGTGCTGCTTTTTGCTGCCAGTGATCTGTATGTAAACCCTCAGGGAGACCATCCTGAGTTAACCGGATATACAAGCGGGGGGCAAATGCAGCGATGGAGAGCTGCCAAGGATGCTGCCAAAGCCGTAATGGATATCGGCTATGAGTTGTATGCGGCTAATCCTACATCCAGTGATTCAACGGCCCAAAACTATGCAGATATTTGGCTCCAACAGGATCATAAAGGGATTATCTTTGCACGTTATTTTGTTCGTGGGCAGGAATGGGATGGCTGTTGTGGAGATGCACTTGACATGGAACCGACCATTGGGTTATATCATGGTCCAAACGGATATCATAATTGGGGTGGAGATGTGCCCCTGCAACAAATGGTAGACGCCTATGAAATGGAAGATGGTAGTGTATTTAGATGGGACGAGTTTAGAGAAGATGAGCCTGTTTATGGAAATTCACCATATCAAAATCGCGATCCAAGATTTTATGCTTCTGTATTTTATAATGGCTCACATTGGCGCGAGCGACCAAGTGATATGATTGAACAAGATCCCGAAGGAATCATAGAGACGGCTTATTATGAAATGGAAGGACAATCGGAATTACGTCCCGGAATTGACACTCGTGATGGTCCTGTTGAGGACTGGAACGGTACTTACACAGGGTATTATATGAGAAAGTTTCTTGATATCAACGTGGATCATCAATTTTACATGCAAACGAAGCCTTATATATTTATAAGATATGCAGAAGTTCTTTTGAATTATGCCGAAGCTTCCATAGAACTGGGAGAAGGAAGTGATGCGCGTATGGTGCTGAACAGGATCAGAGACCGGGCGGGTATGCCAGATATCACAGATACCGGCCAGGCATTGTTGGAGCGTTACCGTAATGAGCGAAGGGTTGAATTAGCTTTTGAAGGCCATCGTTATTTTGACGTCCGCCGCTGGATGGTTGCACCTGATGTATATAATAATGGAAAAGGTATTCGCATCATCGGTCGATTAAATAGTGATGGGTCCTATACGTACGAATATGAGATACAGGAAGTCGGTCAAAGGGAATGGAATGACAAAGCTTACTTTTTACCTATTCCACGTTATGAAATAGAAAAAAATGAAAAACTTATCCAAAATCCTGGTTATAATTAATCAAAGAATTCTTCGAGGCTTGCCTCGGGGTAAAACAAGGAAAGTTTGAAAACCTCAGGTTTTCATTAAGACAAAAAAAGAACTTATTCCTGTTGAATACCTCGGGGCTCTGCCCCGAGGATTGTTTATTTGAACGAAGGGAAGCGCATCCAGGATTGTCTTCTCCTTCCATTACAAAAGGATATGCTGTGTTCTAACTTCAGGAACAGGTTTTTTAAAATGGCCATGAATATTTAGGCCTGTCGTTGAGGTGACACCAATTCATTAATTGTAAATATCGCAATTATATCGATAGTGTTTAGATATATTAGTCATAACCAATAGATGTGGGGAAAAGATATTTTAGACATGAAAAGTATTTTTCAGATTTCAGAACATAATTTCTTGATATATCTAATTGCTAATAATGGTGACGAATATGTCCAGTGACATAAGGTTATGGAATAATGAGCGAGGTAAAAAGATCTTGCTCCCCATATCTGTTCTGGTTACCATTCTCAACTATTTTTTCCCTTATTCAAATTCAACATGGAAAACAATATAGATTCCAGTATTTATACGCATAGTAGAAAGTTTAATATTTGGACTACTTGTCTGCTATTTCTTTTTATAGCCAGTAGTTGTCAGCAAAAGAGTGAAACCCCATACGATCAACTTAGCGATCAGGAAAAGCATAGTGCCAGGCATGCATTAGATGGGCTGGAAACTCGTGAGGGCTTAGAAACAACCCTTTTTGCCGCCGAGGATATGCTGGTCAACCCCACCAACATGGATATTGATGCGGAGGGCCGGGTATGGGTAATCGAAGGCTACAATTATCGTCCTTCGCTGAACCCTGATAATCCGACTAAAGCAGATGGAGATCGTATTCTCATTTTAGAGGATATCAATGGTGACGGTAAAGCGGATACCAGCAAAGTGTTCTATCAAGGCAATGATATTAATGCTGCACTTGGTATTATGGTGCTCGATGATCGGGTAGTTGTTTCCCGAAGTCCGCATGTGTTTGTGTTTACAGATACCGACGGGGATGACAAAGCCGATAAAAAGGAAGTACTGTTTAGTGGCATTAAAGGTGTCCAGCACGATCATGGCGTTCATGCCTTTGTTTTCGGTCCGGATGGCAAGCTTTACTTCAATATGGGTAATGAGGGAAAAGTCATTAAAGATCCTGATGGTAAGACCGTTACGGATATATTCGGTAATAAGGTAACATCCGAAGGTACCCCTTACTGGCAGGGCATGGTCTTTCGTTGCAACTTAGACGGCACTGAATTCGAAGTGCTGGCCCATAACTTTCGTAATCCCTATGAAGTGGCAGTCGATTCATACGGCACGCTCTGGCAGTCCGATAACGATGATGACGGCAACAAAGGGACGCGTATCAATTATGTAATGGAATACGGCAATTATGGTTATACCGATGAGATAACCGGGGCTGGCTGGCGCAAGCGTCGTACGGGGATGGCTGCCGATATTCCTACCCGGCACTGGTATCAGAATGATCCGGGGTCTATTCCCAATCTGCTGCAAACGGGCGCGGGTTCACCAACTGGGATAGCCATTTATGAAGGAGAGCTATTGCCGGAAGTTTTCCAGGATGAGATGATTCACGCTGATGCGCTCCCGAATATTATTCGCTCCTATCCTGTAGAAGACCATGGGGCAGGATATAGTGCTGAGATAGAAAATATACTAAAAGGAAATAAGGACCAGTGGTTTCGTCCTTCGGATGTGACCGTAGCACCGGATGGATCTATTTTTGTATCGGACTGGTATGATCCAGGTGTGGGTGGCCACCAGATGGGCGATCAACAGAAGGGACGTATCTTCCGCATTGCTCCGGAAGGAGCGGAGTATACCGTGCCAGCCTTTGATTTAAGTAGCCCTGAAGGAGCTGTGGTGGCATTGAAAAGCCCCAATATGAACCGGCGTGCCAAGGCTTGGCTGAAATTACATAACTGGGGGAGCGAAGCAGAATCGACATTGGCTGAGTTATGGGAATCTGATAACCCGCGATACCGGGCTCGCGCGCTTTGGCTATTAAGTAAACTTGATGGCAAAGGCACGGAGTATATCAATCAGGCGTTGGCCGATTCCAATTCCGACATTCGTATTACCGGCCTTCGTGCCGCTCGTCAACTGGATACCGATATTATTCCTTTTGTCGAAAAGATAGTGGATGATAAGTCGGCTCAGGTTCGTAGGGAAGCAGCCATCGCTTTGCATCATAACGATTCGCCCCAGGCAGCCGAATTGTGGGCTCAACTTGCCCATCAGCATGATGGCAATGACCGTTGGTATTTAGAGGCCTTGGGTATCGGAGCCGCAGGGCAGTGGGATCAATTTTTTGGGGCCTGGAAAGAGAAGGTAGGCAGTAACTGGAATACATCTATCGGGCGGGATATTGTATGGCGAGCACGAGCTGAAAAGGCCCCGGCCATGCTGGCCCAAATCATTAAAGATCCGTCCCTGGAAGAAAAAACGAGATATTTTCGAGCATTTCACTTTTATGATCCAGCGGATAAGAAACAAGCCTTGATAAGCATTTTGCAAGGAGATCTTGAGAATCAGCAAGAACTAAACTTACTGGCTTTAAAACAATTGAACCAGAAGGCATTACAACAATCCAAAATTGTGCAACGGGAGCTTAACAAAGCTTTGACCGCGGTCAAAGGGACACAAGAGTTTTTGGATCTGGTTGAAAAGTTTGAGCTTGAAACTGAAAATGAGGCTCTCTTTTCACTACTGACGGCTTATCCGGACAGTAGTCTGGGGGCTCGGGCATCCAAACTGTTATTACAAAATAACGGAGATGATCGTATCAAAACGGTGATCAATGGCAGTAATAAAGAGAAAAAACGGACAGTGTTGATGGCTTTGGGGAATACCTCCAGCCCGGAATCCATAGAAATGTTACAGACCTTTCTGTTGGATGAATCGTATGAAATATCACTTCGACGCGAAGCTACCAAAGCTTTGGGCAAAGGGTGGGGGGGCGAGCAACGTCTTGTGGAATTAGTGAAAAATGGGGTGCTTCCGGAGGAGTTGGAAGTGGCCACCTCCGAAGCCCTTTCTGACTCGTGGTCAGGGGACGTTAGGCAGGTAGGAAAGGATCTGGTCGGTGGAGATAAAACTTTGGAGGCTGATTTTCCGCCCATTGCTGAACTTATCTCCCGGCAGGGAGAGCCTGCAAAAGGAAAAGCTTTATTCGAACAGACATGCCAAATTTGTCACAAGGTAAACGGAAAGGGCATCGCCTTTGGACCGGCGCTTTCTGAAATAGGAGATAAGCTACCTAAAGAAGGATTATATGAAGCAATTTTAAATCCTAATAACGGTATTAATTTTGGCTATGAAGGATATGTTCTGACTTTTGAGGATGGGTCTAAAGCGGCGGGTATTATTCAAAGTGAAACCGAATCGGAGCTCACGATAGTAGCACCGGGGGGTAATGAAACCATCTACTCTAAGTCTGAAATCATATCTAAGCAGCAGATGGACCGTTCTCTGATGCCCGAAGGGCTGGTCTCAGGGATGAGTGAGGAGGAGTTGGTGGATCTGATTGAATACCTTTCATCTCTTAAATAGGTAGAGGTTTATCGGGATGTTCAAGTTATTCTTTTGACTAAAATAAACCATGTCATGAAAAAAATATTTGCGACTTTCTTACTTGCTTGTTGGTGACTGTCGCTCAAGGGGTTTTAGCCCAGGGAAATGGCAACACTGAATATGAATAAAAATGAGATGTTAGAATACATTTTTATGGTACTACTCGGAATAGATAATGGTCGGGTGATAACAACGTTTTATCGGCCTATTCCCAATAGTCGTTTTATAAGTTTTGCGCTTATCATTTTAAATATCAATAACTTAGGAATTATTCTTCGAGGCGGTCCTCAATGCTTAATTAAATACAATTAAACTATTAATATTCACTATTATGAATATATCACGACGTAACGCACTCAAAAAAATGGGGACTCTGGTGGGCACTTCAGCTGCTGCCGGATGGTTTGGTCAACTACAACAAGCCGAACAATTTTGGAATAAAGGGGTAAAGGGAAAGGTTAATCACTCGGTTTGTAAATGGTGTTATGGCGATATACCACTGGATGAATTTTGTGCTTCAGCAAGGAAAATCGGACTTAAATCGGTAGAACTGGTAGGCCCTGATGGATGGCCCACACTCAAACAGCATGGTCTAACCTGCGCGATGCCCTGGGGTGCTGATAAGGGAACATCGGAGGGCTTTAATAATCCTGATCTCCATGAGGAACTAATTGCCAGTTATAAGAAAGTTATTCCCCAAGCAGCTGAATTCGGTTATAATAAAATCATCTGTTTTTCGGGAAATCGAAATGGTATGGATGATCAGGTAGGACTAAAAAATTGTGTGCGTGGAATTAAACGCCTTATGAATACTGCTAAAAAGCATAAAGTGACGGTTTGCATGGAATTACTAAATAGCAAGGTGGATCATCCCGATTATATGTGTGATCATACAAATTGGGGTGTTGAGCTCGTAAAGCGTGTGGGATCCGACCAATTCAAGTTGCTTTATGATATTTACCATATGCAGATTATGGAAGGTGATGTGATCCGAACGATTCAAGATAACCATCAGTACATTGCCCATTATCACACAGGTGGCGTACCTGGTCGTAACGAGATTGACGATACGCAGGAACTGAATTACCCTGCTATCATCAGGGCAATTTTGGGTACTGGCTATACCGACTTTATAGGGCAGGAATTTATCCCTACATGGGATAATGAATTAGAAGCTCTACAGCAGGGAATAGAAATATGTGATGTCTGAGTTTTTGTTTGAACCCCATATTTTTGTTACTAACTAAATCTGTTATTTCATCACCTAATGTCTCTAAAAGACAATTAAATATTCTTCATATAAACTGGTTCCGATTGGCTGTGTTAACTGCCTTGCTTCAATCGATAAAATAAACTGTATACCCTTATTATGGATCAGTATGAGTTACGAATTTGTCTGCCGGTGCAAGAGTGTAAAGGGCATATGGACTTAACACTTATTGTTCCTTACGGAACCTTAATTCCTACGGCGACCAGAGCATAGCGAATCTACTTCTGGTCGGAGTTTAATTCTTAGGACAAACCTGTTAAATCTCAATGAAAGTTCTTGAATTGTCTTCCAGTTTCTTAATTCTAACGTTTCATATGCAAATATGGATTTGCACATTCAATTCAAAAGCTTCTCACTACAATCATAGATTCAGCAAACGGACTACGAAAATAATCAGCATTATTAATAATAAGATGGTGTGCCATAAGCCATAATATAACTGTCAACAAAACCCAGTTGTAATGGATAAACAAGTTAACAAAAGAGTTCTTTTTTTAGGAAGTTGCCTTGCCCTAATCACCACGGCATTTACATTTGCAATACGGGCCGGAATACTACCAGAACTTGGCGGCCAATTCGGGTTGTCTGCAGAACAGCTCGGGTTTATAAATTCTATGTGGTTCTTAGGCTTCCCCATCTCCATGGTCCTGGGAGGGATCTTTTATAACTCTATTGGCCCAAAAAGGATCATGCAATTTGCATTCGTGGTACATACCTTAGGCATTATCTTAACTATTTACGCTGGTGGATATACGCTTCTTTTACTATCTACCCTGCTTATCGGTCTGGGAAATGGCTGCACCGAAGCCGCCTGTAATCCGATGATTGCCGATTCCTATGAAGGGAATAATGTTGATAAAATGCTGAGTAGATTTCATATGTGGTTTCCGGGTGGTATTGTCCTTGGTAGTCTCATCTCAAAGTTTATGGGGGACCTATCCTTGGGATGGCAAGTCCAAATGTGGATTATCATGATTCCAACTATTACTTACGCCGTCTTATTCTTCGGTCAAAAATTTCCGAAACCTAAGCTGGAGGAAATGAAATCCCTCAAAGAAAATGTCAAGGCGCTGGGCAGTCCGGTTTTCTTGTTTTTATTTTTCTGCTTTGCATTAACGGCTATTACAGAGTTCGGCCCGAATCAATGGGTTAAAATAGTGATGAGTAACAGCGGCGCAAGCCCATTGATAATCCTGGCCCTGGTAACTGGATTAATGGCAGTGGGGCGCTTTTTCGCAGGACCAGTTGTAAATGCATTGGGCCAACCTGGCGTACTGTTGTCAGGCTCCATACTGGCAGCTATTGGTATTTATATGTTTAGTACCGTTACCGGAGCTATGGCTTATGTAGCGGCGGTTATTTTTGCATTAGGTGTCTGCTATTTCTGGCCGGTTATGATCGGGACGGCAGCAAAAAGGGCTCCTAAAACCGGCGCACTGGGTCTTTCGCTGTTAGGTGGTATTGGAATGTTTTCCACGGCCATCTTTCAACCCATTATTGGCAACTGGATTGATTCTGCTCGCAATACTTACGCGGCAATGGGAATGAGCGAATCTGAGCTGGAATTAGCAGCAGGTCAGGCAACACTGGCAAAACTATCCATTTTCCCCCTGATATTAATCGTGCTATTTACCATTTTTTATATTTGGCAAAGAAAAGCTGATGTAAAAACAGTAGATGAAATGTCCCGGGATACAGCCACAAATATTACATGAGGAGGTTTACTGCTAGCCTATGTCTTACAGACTTTCTATAAAGTATGATTGAGTGAAACTTAATAAAGGTCTTTCTTATAATTGGCATTTTTTATTAAATGGGTTTAGCATTTTATGAGTGCTGGTCAGTAAGTCATATGCTAATATTTTAAATTTCCCCAGATTCCGAATTAAGTAAAGATTTAATGGTTTTATTGATATGTTATTTTTAGGATATGATGTAGGAAGCTCCAGCATCAAGGCATGCTTGTTGGATGCAGATAC
Organism: Fodinibius sp.; assembly: GCA_035300985.1. Lineage (GTDB taxonomy): Bacteria > Bacteroidota > Rhodothermia > Balneolales > Balneolaceae > Fodinibius. Next base: position 4,508 of record DATGUX010000226.1, on the reverse strand, counting down.
GGGAATGGTGGTGGCCTCAGCGACCTCGCCGCCGGCTGCACCCGGCCATCATTTGGTGCGACGGACGCGCGATAGACATCGGCGCCCGGGCCTTTAAGGCCTTGGGCAGGGACTTTTGCCTGCAACACTACCTCAATTCACCGGGAAACTTTACGGCCTCTAAACTGAAGTGGGTGAAAGAGCACAAGCCGGAGGTCTACGCGGATATCCACAAAATTATGCTGCCCGGCGACTATATCGCGATGAAACTCCCGGGAAAGATAAGCACCTCCCTGTCGGGCCTTTCGGAAGGCATCTTTTGGGACTATCAGGCGGAGGAAATGACCCGGGATTTATTAGATCATTACGGGATTTCCCCCGATCTGCTTCCCGGCGCGCAGCCTAACTTTTCGGTCTCGGGAAAGCTCACCGAAGAAGCGGCAAAGGAGCTGGGACTAACCGCCGGTATTCCCATCAGTTACCGGGCCGGAGATCAACCCAATAATGCGCTGTCCCTGAACGTGATGGAGCCCGGAGAAGTAGCCGCCAACGCCGGCACCTCGGGCGTTATTTACGGGGTGATCGATAAGCCGCGCTATGATCAAAAGTCACGCGTGAATACCTTCCTGCATGTCAGCCACGACAACGAGACGCCACGTTATGGCGTGCTGCTGTGCATCAACGGCACCGGCATTCAAAATTACTGGCTCAAAGCCAGCTTGCTTAGCGACCGGTATTCCTATGAGGCGATGAACCGGCGGGCAGCGGAAATCCCCATCGGTTCGGAGGGCGTGTGCGTGTTACCCTTTGGCAACGGACCCGAACGCGTGCTGGAACATAAAGATATAGGCGCGCAGGTGCGGAATATCCGCTTCAATCGCCACGATGAGCGGCATATTATGCGCGCGGCCCAGGAGGGGATCTGCTTTTCCCTTAATTACGGGCTTAACGTCATGAAGGCGATGGGCATGGCCGTGGATACTATCCGGGTGGGGAGCGACAATATGTTTCAAAGCCCGGTTTTTCGGGAAGCCTTTGTCAACGCCACGGGCACGACCGTCGAAGTCCTGGATACCAACGGAGCCTTGGGCGCGGCCATCGGGGCGGGCATTGGAACGGGCCATTTCCAGAGCCGCGCGGAGGCCTTTAGAAATATTGATAAGATCACGACCCTATATCCCGAACCGGAGAAAGAGCAAGCTTATAGCGAGGCTTATGAAAAATGGAAATCCGTACTGCAGCAGGAATTGTCAACAGAAGGCTGACTAATATCGCAACCAGCTCATTCATTATGCAACCACGGATAAACGCACGTTCTTTGAAGATATTGACGAAATCACCTATGAAGGCAAGGGGTCAGATAATCCGCTGGCTTTCAAATATTATAATCCGGAGGAAAAGGTAGACGATAAAACAATGCAGGAGCACCTGCGTTTTGCGGTCGCGTACTGGCACACCTTTAACGAGCAGGGCGGGGACCCCTTTGGCAGAGGCACGCGCACGTGGATGGACTACGACGACGCGCTGGACCGCGCCCGTGCCAAGATGGATGCGGCCTTTGAGTTTATCACCAAGCTTCAGGTACCATTTTACTGCTTTCATGATGTGGATATGGTGGACGAGGCCGACAGCATCGGCGCCTCGGAAAAGCGGCTGCAAACCATGGTGGATTATGCCCGGCAGAAACAGGATGCGAGTGGTGTGCAACTTCTATGGGGAACCGCCAACCTGTTTAGCCACCGGAAATATATGAACGGGGCGGCCACCAATCCCGACTTTGATGTCATCACGCATGCCGGCGCCCAGGTCAAACGCGCCCTGGATGCGACCATTGCACTGGACGGTTCCAACTACGTGTTCTGGGGCGGGCGCGAGGGCTATATGTCGCTGCTCAACACGGATATGAAGCGCGAGCGCGATCACCTGGCGCGCTTCCTGCATATGGCCAAAGAGTATGGACGCAGCAATGGTTTTGAGGGTACTTTTTTGATTGAACCCAAACCCATGGAGCCCATGAAGCATCAGTACGACTTTGATGCGGCGACGGTCGTTGGTTTCCTGCGCGAATACGGGCTGGACGGGGATTTTAAGGTCAATCTGGAAGTGAACCACGCCATCCTGGCCGGCCATACCTTTGAGCACGAGTTGCAAGTAGCGGCCGATGCCGGCCTGCTCGGCAGCATCGATGCCAACCGCGGCGACTACCAAAACGGCTGGGACACCGACCAGTTCCCGGCCGATATTTGGGAGGTCACCCGAGCCATGCTGGTGATCCTGCAACACGGCGGATTCCAGACCGGAGGCATTAACTTTGATGCCAAACTGCGGCGTAATTCCACGGATTTGGTGGACCTGTTCCATGCCCATATCGGCGGGATGGATACTTTTGCCCGTGCGCTGAAAACGGCCCATGCTGTTCTCGAAGATGCCGAATATCAGCAGCTACGCAACGAGCGCTATGCGTCCTTTGATGACGGCAAGGGGGCTGACTTTGCGAATGGGGAGCTAAGCCTGGAAGATTTACGGGCCTTAGCTGCGGAGCGGGAGCCCAAGCAGATCAGCGGGCGCCAGGAATATTATGAAAACCTGATCAACCAGTACATATAACCTGGATTCTTTACCAGGGGACCATAGCCCACTAAAGGACTATCAAAAAGGTCAAATGATTCACAGGCCCGACGTAATAATACGCAAAATATTTTGATTATTAGGTTATTCCTTCCTATACATAGTACACTAAAAAATTTGAATGACATTGTAACTACAATCAGAGACGGGCAACAAAAAGAAAAATGAACAATATGCATAGAAAACTACGCATGGGTATGATCGGCGGCGGCAAGGGCGCCTTTATTGGCAGTATTCACCGGACGGCCGCCCGGATGGACGGTCAGATAGAGTTGGTTTGCGGCGCTTTTAGCAGCGACCCGGAAAAATCCAGGAAGTCGGGCGAGGCTCTATACCTGCCCCCCGATCGAGTATATGGCTCCTACGATGAAATGATTCAGCAAGAAAGGGAGCTTCCGGAAGGAGAGCGCATGGATTTTGTCGCAATCGTGACGCCGAATCACGTCCATTTTGATCCGGCCAAGCAAGCGCTCCAAAACGGATTTCACGTGGTGATGGACAAGCCAATGACCTTTGATGTTGATGAAGCCCGCCGGTTAAAACAATTGGTGGATGATACGCGGCTGAGCCTGTGTCTTACGCATGCCTATACGGGTTATCCGATGATTAAAGAGGCCCGGCAGATGATTGCTGGTGGCACGTTTGGCGAGATACGCAAGGTCTATGTGGAATATCCGCAGGGTTGGTTAAGTGCGCCCCTTGAGCAGGAGGGAAATAAGCAAGCCTCCTGGCGAACCGATCCGGCCAGAAGCGGAAAGGCCGGTGCCATGGGCGATATCGGAACGCACGCGGCCGACTTAGCCGAGTATGTGTCCGGGCAGCAGATCACGAAACTATGTGCTGATATTAATACGGTAGTTGAGGGCAGAGCCCTTGACGACGACGGATCGGTATTGCTCAAATTCAATAACGGTGCCAGCGGCGTATTGATCGCCACGCAGGTGGCCGCCGGTGAGGAAAACTGCCTCAAAATTAGGGTGTACGGCGAAAGGGGCGGAATCGAATGGAACCAAGAGGAGGCCAATAAATTGCGGGTTAAGTGGGCCGACAAGCCCACGGAAATTAAAAGAACGGGAGATAATGTGGGCTATATCTCTGATTTGGCCCTGCATAACACTCGCACACCGGCCGGCCATCCGGAAGGCTATCTGGAAGCTTTTGCCAATTTATATCGTAATTTTGCCCTGACGGTCAAAGCACGCAGGGAAGGGAAAGAACCAAAACCGGAGTGGCTCGATTTTCCCGGCGTGGATGAGGGCCTGCGCGGGATGCTGTTCATCGAAAAAGTCATCGCCTCCGGACAGAGCGATAAAAAGTGGATTGAGCTGGAGTAGCTTTTAGTTGTTAACATTGGAGGGGAGAGTTTTTTCTTATTCGTTGATTAAGATTTTAACACAGTAAATATTGAATTAACTAGGATTAACATTATGGAAACTATTAAAGGACCGGCCATATTTTTAGCCCAGTTTATGGGTGATGAAAAGCCATTCAATAACCTGAAAGATATTTGCAAGTGGGCGGCCGGATTGGGCTATGAAGGTGTACAGATTCCTATTTGGGATTCCCGATGTATCGACGTTAAACAAGCGGCCGAAAGCCAAACCTATGCGGATGAAATTAAGGGCACGGTTCAGGAGGCCGGGCTACAGATAACCGAGTTAAGCTCTCACATTATCGGGCAGCTGGTGGCGGTGCATCCAGCCTATAATGAGCTTTTTGATGCTTTTGCCCCCGAAGAGCTGCACGGCAAAGCCCGGGAACGCCAGGAATGGGCCGTCCGGCAGCTAAAATATTCGGCCAAAGCCAGCCAAAACCTGGGTCTTCAGGCCCACGGCACCTTCAGCGGCGCACTGATGTGGCATACCGTTTATCCATGGCCGCAGCGACCGGCAGGCATTGTG
>DATGUX010000225.1:0-4473 GCA_035300985.1 Fodinibius sp. | reverse complement strand
CAGCCACCACATCCATATGGGCCTGCGTATAGACGCGCCGCGGAATGGTCAGCCGGACCAGCTCCAGGTTGGGATAGTTGTGCTCGCCGGTTTCGGGATTACGTCCGGCCGATACCACGCCGCGTTCCATACTTCTGACTCCTGCATCCAGATAAAGTTCAGCTGCCAGCGTCTGGGCCGGCAATTCATCCTGAGTCAGATGCGGCAGAAACTCTTTGGCATTTAAAAAGACGCCATGCCCGCCAACAGGACGTACAATCGGGATGCCCAAATCAATCAGCTTTTCGCCAAGATATTCAACCTGTCCTACGCGGGCACGGATGTGATCCTCATCCACCGATTCGCTAATGCCGATAGATAAGGCTTCCATATCACGGCCGGCCATTCCGCCATAGGTATGCAGGCCTTCATATATTACCACCATATTTTGGGCCTTGCGGTATAACTCTTCGTCATTGAGGGCCAGGAAACCGCCAATATTCACCAGCGCGTCTTTTTTGGCACTCATCGTAGCGCCGTCGGTCAGTGAACAGATCTCCTTGACGATATCGCTAATCGCTACATCCTCATAACCCTCTTCGCGCTGTTTAATAAAGTAGGCATTTTCGGCCACACGCGTCATATCGTGGATAATAGGGATGCCATAGTTACTCGTTAACTCGCGGACTTTTTTTAGATTCGCCAGCGAGATAGGTTGCCCGCCGGCCATATTCACTGCCGTAGCAATAGCAACATAGGGAATGCGGTCGGGCCCCTTCTCATTGATCAGCTTCTCCAGTTTTTCCAAATCTACATTGGCTTTGAAGGGGTGCCTGTCCTCGGGATCATGGGCTTTGTCAATAATCACATCCACAAAAGTGCCGCCCGCCAGCTCCTGGTGCAGCTTGGTAGTGGTGAAATACATATTGCCGGGTACAAAATCTCCTTCCTCAATTAACAGCTGGGAGATCATGTGTTCGGCTCCACGGCCCTGATGAGTCGGTACTAAATAATCGTAGCCGTAATAGTCACGCACCGCATCCTCGAGGTGGTAAAAGTTTTCGCTTCCCGCATAGGCTTCATCGCCCATCATCATGCCCGCCCACTGACGGTCGCTCATGGCAGAAGTTCCGCTGTCGGTCAGCAGATCAATATACACATCACGCGATCGCAGCAGGAATGTATTATAGCCCGCCTCTTGAATTGCCTTTTCGCGCTCCTCCCGACTGATAATCCGCACCGGTTCTACCATCTTGATCTTGTAGGGCTCCGCCCAGGATCGGTCTTCCTTTTTAGCCATTGGTATTTCCCTCCTTTTATTATCCTACTTAGAATATGCACGTTGGATATAACATACAGAATACTAAAGCTCTCTGAAAGCTTTCAACCAGACCATTTCAACCATTATAGTCAGAAGGCCCTCTTTAAGGCAAGATTTTATCCCTTTTTGCTTGTTACAATCATGCCTCTACAACCGCCGGTGCTGTGGCTTCATCCCAAATCTCTTGCAGCCGCTTTTGCTGCTCTACTACAATGGCAGGAATAGAGGATAGATTTTCATTTCGATATGCTTTTGATCCTGCTATTTCAAGGCAATCTTCCATCCCTTTTTCAAGATTAGTTTTAAACTTTTTGAGTTTTTTGCGCTCCCCCTTAGTTCCATCGCTCTGCTCTGCCAGATCTTCAAAATAATCTACATAAAGTACAATCTCATTGGCAAACATATGGGGGCGTTCTTCGGGTACCAGTGATGCACTGCGACCGTAAATATGATCAATCATCTCGCGCAGGCTGTATTCGCCGTCAAACCAGGCAATATTGGGTCCCGGACAGATGGACTGCGGAGCGCGGTGTTCCGCTAAAATACCCAACGCAATCAGGGCTCCGTTGCCCAGGTGATCGCACAAACAGGCTTTATCGAGCACTTTTTGGCGCTGTTGCTCCTTCTCCACCTCGTCGGCTTCGCTTTGATTAATCTGGTCCAGCTTCAGCAGCTGATACTGGTTGGAAGCCGTACAGATCGGATTTTCGGTAAATTCAGTATTAGCCTCCAAAAAGCCCTTGGGACATGGAGAACCCGGTTTCCCCTTATCGATACGCTCTTTATGCCACTGTTCAGAACCGGTATCGCGCACATTATTAAAGGGAACGCCCAGCGGAGAAACCTCGCTCAGATAGAGATCCTCTTCGGTAGCATTTTCGAGCAGCCGGCGCGTTGGTTCATCCACCGTTGTGGCCTCCGGCACCAGCAAAAAAGGACTGCCCCAGCCGGTAGCATCCATGCCGAAATCATTGAGCAGCCGATCAGCTTCACCGCTCACGCCAATACCGCCCTGCACCGTGAGCCGCGGTTCCGTTATGGACCAATCACTTGAAAAACCGGACTCATTATCGTCGTAATACTTTTCAATCAGCGGCTGGATGGCCGAGGTCAGGCGATCCCTGTTTTCCTTAAATTCCTTGAGCAGGCTTGGCATCAGGTGCCCATCAGACGGAAAGGCATGTCCCCCGCAATTCAATCCCGATTCAATACGATACTCAAATACCTCTAATCCTTTTTTAGCCAGATATTTTCCCTGGATTAAGGCCGAACGGAAGTCGCTAACTTTCAGTACAATCTTCTTTTTTATTTCTCCGGAGGCATCACGATAAAAGTCTTTAAACTCACTGATATAGCCATACAGCCGCGGATTAAAACCGGCCGAGAGCACCAAATTTGAGGAAAGATTGCTTTTAGCATATCCCCGAAGCGCAGCATTGGCGTCGCTGTATTCAGCGCTCATAGCATTGCCTTCCTTAGTATAGCTGAGCCCGTCTACCTTTGCCATGATGTTCACGTCGATCGATCCGGGACTCATCAGCCGCGAGAGTTCCGCAGCAAGGCGATCGCGAAGCGAACCCTCCTCCGAATGCATCAGCTGCTCATACTTTTTTTTGAGCATACTGCCGTCGGGAAGCATCTCAAAATATTGGGCCTTATCGTTCTCCTCAAAAAAGGGCAGCGATTTTATGGCCTCGAATTTCTGGCTGACCACTTCCTGAACCGTATCCAGATAAGAGGTAATGCGCCGGGCGCGGCCATCCTCAGCATTGCGGGCAATATTTTCATATTTGAAGTTAAACTTCTTGCAGTAATGCTTTCGGATGCGCTCCACCAGCAGGTCATCCACAATAGAAATGACGGAATCGATGCCGTAAGGCCCTACGCGGATGGGTGAATCAATGGAGTGCCCGGTTCCCATAACGGGAATAGAAAAGGAATGCGGAAAATTGAACATAGATTGGGCTATACTTTTAAGCAATCAGTAATGGTAATACGCGCTGCGAAATCCCTCATGCAAGAGGCCTAATCCGCAGTGCGTATTAATATTTTTCTACTAATTGAGTCTTTTTTCGAGTTCCAGCGCCTTGGGAAACAGAATATTATTTTCCAGGTGCACGTGTTTATGCAGATCTTTTTCGAAGCCTTCTAAGTTTTGGAATAACACCGAGTAGGTTGTACAGGCATCTTCAGGCGGAGTAAAGTCACTGCTCAAATCACGGATATTCGCCATAGTTTCACCGGCTTCGTCATGTTCTTCTTCCATCATGGATACAGGATCTGCAGCTCCGTCAACATCCCCATTCTCTGGAACAGCTCCATTTTTTTCTGCTTCAGTGAGCTGCTTAATGTAGGGAAACAACACGGCTTCCTCTTTATTCAGATGATCAACAAGATCGACATGCAGCTCCGTTACCTGCTTATAAATCTCATGTAATTCCGGATGTCGATCGCCGTGTACTTTGGCTACTTTCTTGGCGTAGGCCTCTATTTCGGGCATTTTATTGCGTACAAACTGATGGTGGTTGTTAATAATATAATCCGTCAAGAAATCTAACGCCCACTCGTTGTAATTTTCTTGGGCCTCTCCCTGGCTGCCAAGGTCTTCCAGCGCTTTTTTTACCTCTGTTGGATCTGCTCCCGTTGTTGCCGCTGCTTCTTCAATCGTTTTAGTCCCGCCGCAGCAAAAGTCAAGTCCGTACGTTCGAAATACTTGAGCTGCGCGGTAATCTTCGGCTACAATTTGTCCTACGGTTCTTTCTTTCAGTGCATCCATGATGTATTCAATATTAGTTTATAGTTGATTGACGCAATTTCATATTTAAGACACTCTTATCTTAATATAAGATCTATTTACTTTTATCCATAGTATTTTTTAAAAATTCTTCTTTAATAATGGAGTGTTGAAAAGTGACAAGTGCTACCGGGAGACGTGATTCTATGCTCGCATGAGATAATTCGAATGGCTACAAAACAAACAGGCCATCGATAATTATGCCGATGTCCGTTAGTTCTGCCCTTGGATATGAATATCGAAGCGCAAATTTGGCGGTAAGTAGCCCGGGGTTAAGCACGCTTCAACTTGTGATAAAAGAGCAGCCAGGCTATCCAGAAAAGAACGGCTACCGCCTGATGGGCCACGCCCAGTGAAACGGGCACCCGATACAGTACGG
>DATGUX010000224.1:0-7597 GCA_035300985.1 Fodinibius sp. | reverse complement strand
GAGCGCGACGTGGACAAACCCTTTCTGATGCCGGTCGAAGATATTTTCAGCATTACCGGTCGCGGCACCGTGGCTACGGGCCGTATCGAGCGGGGCGTGGTGCAGCTGAATGACGAAATTGAAATTGTCGGTATTGTCGAAGACCCGATGGATAGTGTGGTCACCGGCATTGAGATGTTCCGGCGGATGCTTGAGGAAGGACAGGCCGGAGATAATGCCGGTATTTTAATGCGCGGGATCGACAAAGAAGAGCTGCAGCGCGGAATGGTACTCTGCGAGCCCGGCTCCATTACTCCGCATAAGAAGTTCTCCTGCGAGGTTTATGTGCTCAGCAAAGACGAGGGCGGCCGACATACGCCATTCTTTAAAGGCTACCGCCCGCAGTTTTATTTCCGCACGACCGACGTAACCGGCTCTTGTGAGCTGCCCGAAGGCGTGGAAATGGTGATGCCTGGCGACAACGTGACGATGGACGTGACGCTGATTCAGCCGGTGGCCATGGAAGACGGGCTGCGCTTTGCGATTCGCGAAGGCGGACGCACGGTAGGTGCCGGCGTCGTAACAGAAATTATTGAATAGAAATAGTTGAGTGATGCCGTCTTTGGAGGGCATCACTGCTCAATGAAACATCCTAAGCTGTGGCTACACAACAAAAGATTAGAATTAAATTAAAGTCGTACGATCACAATCTGATTGATAAATCAGCTGAAAAGATAATTCAGACTGTAAAATCGACTGGAGCCGTTGTATCAGGACCGATACCGCTCCCTACAAAGAAAAATATCATCACCGTTCTTCGAGGCCCGCACGTAAATAAAAAGGCCCGCGAACAGTTTGAGTATCGATCACATAAGCGTTTGGTTGATATCTTATCAACAGGATCGCAAACGGTGGATGCATTGATGAAGCTGGAGCTTCCCTCCGGTGTTGACGTAGAAATAAAGGTGTAATTGCTGCTTGCAGGATTACGCAGATTAGGTTCTAAACAATCTGGAAAAGAAATTAAGTTATGAGTAGTGGTTTAATAGGAAAAAAGGTCGGCATGACCAATATTTTTGATGACGAAGGCCGGAATTATGCGGTCACAGTCATCGAAGTTGATCCCTGTGTTGTTACGCAGATCAAGACCGATAAAACGGATGGCTATGAGGCGGTGCAACTCGCTGCATTTGAGAAAAGCTCCAAGAATACCTCTAAACCGTTGAAAGGGCATTTTGAGAAAGCAGATACAACACCCAAACAATATGTTAAAGAGTTTAAGAGCTTTGTTCCCGAAGATGCGGAAGTGGGCGACAAGCTAAATATCGATGACGTATTTAATGTGGGTGATAGCGTTGATGTTGTTGGCGTTTCAAAGGGAAAAGGTTTTACCGGTGTAGTAAAACGCTATAAATTTAGCGGTGTGGGTGGGCAAACCCACGGTCAGAAAGATCGTGAGCGTCACGGAGGTTCTATTGGTCAGGCTTCTGATCCTTCTCGTGTTTTTCCGGGTATAAAGATGGCGGGACGCAGCGGCAATGAACGGAATAAGATCAAAAACTTGACGGTTGCCAGGATTTTTTCTGAATCTAATCTGATGATGGTTACCGGTTCTGTACCAGGTCCCAATGGACGTTTTGTAGAAATTTACAATCGATAGTAGGAAAAATAGAAATGAAGCTTCCGATTTATACAACTGAAGGAAAGGATAGCGGAAATAAAACTGAATTGGCCGATTCCATATTTTCTATCGAGCCCAATGAGACCGTTATCTATGAAGATGTTAGGCGTTATATGGCGAATCAACGTCAGGGAACGTCTAAAACAAAGGAAAGAGGCGAAGTTCGTGGCGGCGGCCGTAAGGCTTATCGCCAGAAAGGTACCGGTCAGGCGCGACGCGGATCAATACGTTCGCCACTACTGAAAGGAGGCGGTACGGTATTTGGCCCGAAGCCTCGCGACTATTCGTTTAAAATGACGAAAAAGTCTAAGCAACTAGCCCGGAAATCAGCGTTGTCGATTAAAGCTTCGGAAGAGGCGGTCAAAATTATTGATGACTTTAGCTTTGACGAGCCCAAGACGCGAAAAGTAGTTGATATAGTAGAAGGATTGGAAATTGAGAATAAAAAAGTTCTTATCCTTACTGCCGGAACCGATTTGGTCTTATACAAATCAGCCCGCAATATTCCACATATAACAGTATTAGAAGCGGGCAAGCCGACGACCTACCAAATTCTGGATGCCGATATTATTTTAATACAAGAAAGTGCAGTTGAAGTTTTACAAGGAGCTATTGAACCCGTTGAGGAGGTTGAAGAATGAGTGAAGTATTGATGCAACCATTGATTACTGAAAAACTGACCCGCCTTCAGGCTGAAGGAAAGTATGCTTTCAAAGTGGATAAATATGCCACTAAGCCTGATATCAAGCAGGCTGTATTGGAGCGATATCCTGAAGTAAAAGTGGGTAAGGTGAACACTATGATTATGCCTTCCAAACCCAAAGGTCGGTTTACCTCAAGTGGTTATGTTGAAGGTCGAGCAAAAGTTTGGAAAAAAGCAATTGTAACGCTTGAAGAGGGCGAAATAGACTTCTTTAGTGAAATTTAGAAAGCATTAGTTTAATGTCTACAAAGAAATCAAAACCAACAACACCCGGATTGAGACATAGGAATGCTCCTGTGTTCGATGAGCTGACGGTGGGCAAACCAACCGTTAAACGACTGCTTAAAGGTAAAAGCCAGTCAGCCGGAAGAAATAAACAGGGCCGAACAACATCTCGCCATCGCGGCGGTGGTCATAAGCGCCGATATCGCAGCATTGATTTTAAGCGTAATAAAAATGACGTACCGGCCAAGGTCCAGACGATTGAATACGACCCAAACCGTTCCGCGCGCATAGCCTTAGTGGCTTATGCCGATGGGGAAAAGCGCTATATTATCGCTCCGAATAAGTTAGATGCGGGTGATACTATTCTCAGCAGCCAGTCAGCTATTGAGCCAGATCCCGGCAACGCGATGCCTATGAAATTTATGCCACCCGGCACTACGATTCATAATATTGAAGTGCACCCCGGCCAAGGGGCTCAGCTTTGCAGAAGCGCTGGTACCTCGGCACAGATGTTGGCTAAAACGGATAAGTATGTAACCGTAAAGCTGCCATCGGGTGAAGTTAGAATGATTTTAGGTACCTGCTTTGCTACGGTAGGCACCACCAGTAACACCGAGCATTTTAATACGGTCTTAGGAAAGGCGGGACGAAACCGATGGAAAGGCAAGCGGCCGCAGACCCGGGGTGTTGCAATGAACCCGGTCGATCACCCAATGGGTGGTGGAGAAGGAAAAGCATCAGGTGGGCATCCGCGCTCGCCCTGGGGCCAGTCTGCTAAAGGATTGAAGACCAGAAAACGAAAGAAACTTTCGAGCCGATATATTGTTCGAAGTCGTAAAAAGTCTAAAAACTAATTAATTATGCCAAGATCGCTAAAAAAAGGGCCTTACGTCTATTACAAACTGCAGCGTAAGGTTGACGCAATGAATGAAAGCGGCAAGAAGAATGTGATAAAGACATGGTCGCGTGGCTCAATGGTGACACCTGATTTCTTGGGACTGACCATTGCCGTTCATAATGGAAAGCAGTTCATTCCAGTTTTTGTTACGGAAAATATGGTAGGCCACAAATTGGGTGAATTTGCGCCCACACGAACATTCCGTGGGCACCCGGAGAAGTCAAAAACACGAGAAGCACCCAGAAAACCAGGACAGTAGAATATTATGGCTGAAGAAAAATTCGAAGCACGAGCTATACAGAAACATTTGCGAAAATCGCCACGGAAAGTACGTCTCGTGGTTGATGCTGTTCGCGGTGAAAATGTAGCTAAAGCTTTAAAAAAACTTGAATTTACCAATAAGGGTGCAGCCTCTGATGTAGCGAAAGTAGTCAAATCAGCTGCTGCTAACATTCGCGACAAATTTCAAGAAGCGAGGCTCGACAACCAAGATCTTTACATTAAGGAAATTTTTGTAAATGAGGGCGCAACACTGAAACGCATCCAGCCCAGAGCAATGGGGCGTGCCAATCAGATACGTAAACGAACGAGCCACGTGAATGTAATAGTGGCGAAGAAAGAAGAAGAATTAGTTAATTAATAAACGACAATACTTTGGGACAGAAATCACATCCAGTAGGTTTAAGACTCGGTATTATTCGCGGTTGGGATTCCAACTGGTATTCCGAAGAAAATGAACCCGAAATACTATACGAAGATACCAAGCTGCGTGAATATTTGCATACGCGTCTTCAAAGTGGCGGGCTCTCGCGTGTCATTATTGAACGTACGCCAAAACGCATCCTTCTTACATTAAAAACCAGCCGGCCCGGTGTTATTATCGGTAAGGGCGGTGAACAGATTGAACTTCTGCGCGAAGAGCTGAAAAAAATTACCAGCAAGGAAGTTCAAATTAATGTGAGTGAAATCAAGCGTCCTGAGACTGATGCCAGCCTTGTAGCGCAAAATATTGCCCAACAGCTGGAAGCGCGAATTTCGTTTCGTCGGGCAATGAAGACCGCTATTTCATCAGCTATGCGAATGGGCGCCGAGGGAATCAAAATTAGGTGTGCCGGCCGGCTGGGTGGATCAGAAATGGCCCGGACAGAACAATATCGTGAAGGTCGTGTACCGCTTCATACTCTGAGAGCTGATATAGATTATTATAATACCACAGCCAATACTATTTATGGATCTATTGGTGTGACGGTTTGGATTTTCAAAGGTGAGGTGCTGGGAGATATTGAATTAACGCCCGGCGATGCCCACTCTCAACAAAAGGATGACTCCCGAGGTGGTCGGGGCGGTGGAAAAAGACGCTCCCGACGCAGAAGAAGAAATCGAAGAAACTAAATTTAGTAAACTAATTAATCATGCTTGAACCAAAACGCGTAAAACGGCGGCGCCAGCATCGCAGAAGTCTGGATGGCACTGCCCACAGAGGCCATACATTAGCCCACGGCGATTTTGGTCTGAAGGCTATGGAGCCTAAATACATCACATCTCGGCAGATTGAATCGTGCCGGATTGCTATTGCACGACAATTGCAGCGTGATGGTCAGACCTGGATTCGTATTTTTCCGGATATGCCCAAAACCTCGCAACCGGCGGAAACCCGGATGGGGAAAGGGAAGGGAGCCGTGGAACAGTATGTAGCCGTGGTGAAACCCGGAAGAATCTTATTTGAAATTTCGGGCGTACCCGAGCATCTGGCTTACGAAGCCATGCGCCGTGCTGATTATAAACTTCCCATTAAAACGAAATTTATTGTTCGACGCGATTACGATGGACCTTAATTTCAAAAGGATTTAGCAAAAAGGATGAAAGCACACGAACTAAGAGAATTGACGATAACAGAGCTGAAAGCACGGCTTGAGGATGAAGAACAAGCATTGCAGGATATGAAATTCAACCGCGCAATAGCCGGGCAACTGGAAAATCCTGCCCGCGTTCCGATGACCCGACGAGAAATTGCTCGTCTGCACACGATTATTACAGAAAAAGAACAAGAAGAAAGTGCTGACTAATTGAATTATGGCACAACCCGAACGAGTACAACGAAAACAACGAACTGGCCGTGTAGTAAGTAACAGAATGGATAAAACCATAACTGTTGCTGTTGATCGACCGGTTAAGCACGCAATTTATGGTAAGTTTATTACCAAGACGACCAAGTATTTGGCCCATGATGAAAAGAATGAGGCACATGAAGGCGACGTAGTCAAGATTATGTCTACACGCCCTTTGTCTAAGCGAAAAACATGGCGTCTGACCAAAATTATTGAACGCGCAAAATAACGATACACTTTTAGAGATTAGCAATGGTACAAGCTCAAACAAAACTACAGGTTGCTGACAATAGCGGAGCCCAAAAACTGGAGTGCATCAAAGTATTGGGTGATTCCAAGCGACGCTATGCAGGCATTGGCGATCTTATTTCTTGCTCGGTAAAAACAGCCATCTCCGGAGGAAACGTAAAGAAAGGAGATGTCGTAAATGCTGTAATTGTACGAACAAAGAAAGAGATCCGACGTAATGATGGCAGCCATATCAGATTTGACGAAAATGCTGCCGTAATCATTAATAAAGAGAAGGAACCGGTAGGAACACGGATATTTGGTCCGGTTGCACGGGAACTTCGAGAACGAAATTATATGCGCATTGTATCACTTGCGCCAGAAGTGCTTTAAAACAAGATTTTATTATGCCACGTACTAAGAACACTCAAAAAAAGTTGCACGTCAAAAAAGGGGATGACGTTAAAGTCATTGCCGGTAACGAGAATGGTAAAGAAGGGCGTGTGTTAGCCGTTTTTCCCGCCAAGCAAAGAGTTTTGGTTGAGGGCATTAATATGCGGGTTCACCATGACAAGCCGACCCAGGAAAATCCACAGGGCGGACGTATTGAGCGAGAAGTATCGATACATATTTCCAATGTAATGGTGATCGACCCAACAACGGGTGAACCTACACGTATTGGACGCAAGCGTGTGGAAGAAGATGGCAACGGCCGATGGGTACGTTATGCTAAGAACAGTGGCGAGATCATAGATTAATAAGAAGTAATTATAGAATGGCTGAAGCAAGACTTTATACTGAATACAAGGACGAAATTATTACAAAGCTTACCGAAGAGTTTGACTATAACAACGTCATGGCTGTTCCTAAGCTTACCAAAATCGTAGTTAACTGCGGGGTTGGGGAGGCTGTTGAAAACGAGAAACGCCTGGATACGGTTGTTCAGAACGTCGGCAAAATTACCGGCCAGCATCCTGTGACAACTAAGGCAAAAAAATCCATCTCTAATTTTAAAACCAGAGAAGGAATGCCTATTGGTTGTAAGGTGACCCTCCGCAAAAAAGAGATGTATGAATTTCTGGATCGGTTAATTAACCTGGCGTTGCCGCGAACGCGCGACTTCCGGGGTGTACCTGATAAAAGCTTTGATGGCCGCGGTAATTATACCCTTGGCATTAGAGAGCATACCATTTTTCCGGAAATTAATACTGATGAAGTAGACGAAATACACGGCCTCGATGTTACTTTTGTAACAACTGCAGAAACTGATGAAGAGGCCTACATTCTGCTGAAGGAATTTGGAATGCCATTTCAGAAACGAAACTAAATTACACAAGCATATATATTATGGCAAAAGAAGCTTGGTTAGCACGTAACAAAAAGAGAAAACGAACGGTAGAAAAGTATGCCGAAAAGCGGCGTAAACTTAAAGAAGAAGGCAAGTGGGTGGAGCTTCAAAAGTTGCCTCGCGATGCCAGTCCCACACGGTTGAATAACCGGTGCAGTTTAACGGGACGATCCCGAGGATATATCCGAAAGTATGGAATATCCCGAATTAAGTTCCGTGAGCTTGCTCTGAACGGTAAGATTCCCGGCATAAGAAAAGCAAGCTGGTAAATATCTAACGAAGAAATTTTATGTTTGATCCAATTTCAGATTATCTAACACGAATTAGAAATGCGCAGCGGGCCGGACACCGTCGGGTGGATATACCTGCCTCAAAGCTGAAGCGTGCGATAACCAAAATCTTTCTGGATAAAGGTTATATAAGCAAA
>DATGUX010000223.1:0-5873 GCA_035300985.1 Fodinibius sp. | reverse complement strand
TAAATTTGCATCACCGGCCATATCAATTATCCGCTGCTGCATTTGGGCGATTTGCTCAGTTGACCAGCCTTTGGTTTGGGCAAGATGCTCAGCCATATTTTTATCGGGTTGGGTTTGCAGGTTGGGCTGCAGTTGAAAACTTTTCCATTCAACCCGGATATCTTCGGAGTATTCAAATTGAGTTAGTGCCTCCTCAAACCGTCGCTTGCCAATATAACAGAAGGGACACATGACATCTGACCAGATTTCTACTTTCATAATAGCAGGTTTTATAATGATATAGATTAACTTTAGAAGCTATAAATCTAATTCTAAGTATATTCGTTCCGGCCTGGAACCTGAACCGGCTGTTCTAACATGATAGCCGGTCCCTGAGAAGCTTTAAATAACGGTATATTCCTGGGTCTGATAATATTTTGGGCGGGTATCGATGCGCACATGCAGCCAGAAAACCCCGAGCCCCGAGGTGCTCAGCCATTTGGGTGCTTTACCCAGCTTGTCGTTCATCTGCCGGGCCGTAAGCTGCCAGAGCTGATCGATCTGCTCAGAAGGGGCATTGCGTACAAAGTGGCCAATATGTGTGTAAGTGACGGGATCGTTTATGGGGCAGGGAGTTATCAGTTGCGCATCTCGGCCTAAATTGGGAAAAGAGACTACCTTTTTACGGCTTTTAAAATGTGGCCGAAAAGTCTGCATATCAGGCTCTTGGTCAGCAAGAAAGGGACTGCATATCAGGTTGCACTCATAGAGCTGATCTAATGAGTTCTGACTTACCGGCTTGTTTTCCCAAAGGAAGGCCTCAAAAGGGGAGGCGGCCAATGATTGGTTATAGAAAGTACGGAAGTGCTTTGAGTTTTCCAGCAGCTTTAGAAACTGCCTGTAAGTGATGAATGAGCCATCTTGCTCAATCCTGAATTTCTGATTGTGATCGGTCGCTGTAATCTTGCTGATTGTCCACATGCCTGGATGTATTTTGGTCTTGCAAAGGAATGAAAATCAGGGTTGGCTTAGATCGTTGACCTCAATCCAGTAACCATCGGGATCCTGGAAAAAGATCTGGCGTATTCCGTCCGCTCGTGTATTAAAATTGGGCTCGCCGTGGGCACCGCCGAAAGAAATATTGTGTTCGCGCAGCCGTTCCATAAGGGCATCCAGGTTGTTGCTGGTGAGCGCCAGATGAAGCCGTTGAATGACGCTAATTTCTTCCGTGCTGCCTTCAATAAGGTGCAGCTCGGCATGGGAGCCCATACTGAACCAGCGGATTGTCTTCTTTTGGGTTTTGTTTTCAATTTCAGGCAGCTGAAGTACCTCTTTGTAAAAAGAGGCGCTGGCATCCAGATTATCAACCGTGATTGAGTAATGGTCGAAAGTTAAAGCCGATTGTTGTATTGCCGCCAGCGATACGGCCGTTATAGCGATAGTTAAAAGAAAGAGTGTGCTCATAGCGGGAGTTATTACAGGTCTGTACTATTATAAATTTAATCTGTTCGCATTTTAAAAAGCGTACTGATGTAATCTGTGCAGCGGGATGAAAGATGCTGCGATTATCACAGCTTTGGATGGACTATTATGCCCGTTCGGCAAGCTCAAACCAGCGGGCGGTATGTGCTTCAATTTCCTGGGATAGTTCGCTGTAACGTTCAGATTGTTCTTGCAGTTCTTCGCGTTCTAAATCTCCGGTGCTCAGCTTAGTCTCCAGCTTCTCCTTTTTTCCTTCCAGTTTTGCAATTTTTTGCTCCAGCTTATTAAACTCACGCCGCTCATTATAATTAAGCTGTTCTTCTTTGGTAGCTACATCATTCTGATTTGAGCGGTTGCTTCCGGCAGAGCTTTTTTTCTTAGATCCCTGTGACTCTGAACTTTCTTCCTTAAGTTTTTGTGTTCGATACTCTTCGTAGGTGCCGTTGAAGTCACGAATTTGGCCGTCTCCTTCAAAGATAAAATAATGATCCACCAGCTTGTCCATAAAGAAACGATCGTGCGAAACAATAATCAGGCAGCCTTCAAATTCAAGCAGAAATTCTTCCAGTTTATTGAGAGTCAGCAGATCCAGATCATTGGTAGGCTCGTCAAGAATCAGGAAATTGGGATTTTCGATAAGCACCTTCATCAGGGCCAGCCGTCGCTTTTCGCCGCCGCTGAGTTTGCGAACGGGCGTATATTGCATCTCAGAGGTGAACATGAAGTGTTCCAGGAAGCGCGAGGCCGAGATCTTTTTGCCATTGGCCAGTTTTATTATCTTGGCTTCCTGCTCAATAACGTCGATGACCCGTTCATCGTCGTCAAACTCCAGGCCGGCCTGCTCATAATGGCCAAAGGTGATGGTCTTTCCGGTGCGAATCTTTCCGGAGTTAGCGGGTTCTTTGCCCGTAATCATATCCAGGAAGGTGCTCTTTCCGGCTCCGTTTTTGCCGATAATGCCAATGCGCTCTCCCGTTTCAAAGGTATAATAGAAGCCGTCAACTATTTTTTGATCATCAAAGCTTTTGGATACATTCTTGAGTTCCAAAATCTTACCACCCAGTCGCGGCATGTCGATGGTCAGGCGCAGCTCGGGATCATCCTGTCCCGGATCGGCTTTTTCCCTGGTTTCATGGAAGCGGTCAATGCGTGACTTAGATTTAGTAGTCCGAGCTTTAGGTGAGCGTCTCATCCAGTCCAGCTCTTTCTTATATAACTGGTTGGCTTTATAAGCCGCCTTTCGTTCAACTTCTTGCCGCTCTGCTCTCTTTTGCAGAAAATATTCATAATTGCCTTTATGGTGATAAAGAGTGCCGCCCTCGAGCTCCAAAATATGATCACAGATCCGATCCAGGAAGTAACGGTCATGGGTGACCATCAGCAGCGTCATATTTGTTTGGGTCAGATATTGCTCCAGCCACTCGATCATAGCGATATCCAGATGGTTGGTGGGCTCATCCAGAATGAGCAGGTCGGGATCATCCAGCAGTACAAAGGCCAGTGCTACCCGTTTGCGCTCACCGCCAGAGAGGGTAGCAATAGGCTGATCCAGATCGTGGATATTTAGTTTTCCAAGAATCTGTTCCATCCGCTGCTCATAATCCCAGGCGCCGGCCCTGTCCATAGCGTTGGATGCTTTTTCAAAAGCATTCCGGGTCTGTGCGTTAAAATCTTCGGCCTGGGCCTGCAGGGCCTCGTGGTAACGGCGGATGGTCTGAACTACCTCATTATCGTCTTGTGCTATATATTCGCGAATGGTGAGTTCTTCATCCAGGACCGGTTCCTGTTCAAGAAAACCGATATTGATTCCGTTCTGGATCATCACCTCACCATGGTCGGGTTCTTCGTTACCGGCTAATATTTGGAGCAAGGTAGATTTACCGGTACCATTTTCAGCAATTAAGGCCGTTTTATCTCCTTTTGAGATGCCAAATGAGAGTCCTTCAAAGAGTGTTTTTATCCCATGATTTTTTGAGAGATTTTCAGTTGAAAGGTAAGTCATGTACAGGAAGTATGAGGGTGCGTATGGAGTTGTTTCTGGATTTATCTATGAACCGTTAAAATAAGGAAGTTAAAAAGGCTTTGAAAAGCCTTCGGCACTGAATAATAGATTGCAGGTATTCCATTGGCGAAATGGAATATGGGATAGCTTCCAATAAAAGTTAAAAAAAGGAGGAATGCAGGCAGCGTAGCGGGAGATGCAATACGGGCAGTTCCTGAATCCCTGATTTACGCTTATTGGATTCATCTTATAAAGCTGCCGGTATATAAACCAGCATGGGCACGGTAGTATGATAGCTTAGCTCTTGCGTATTATTAGCCCACAGAAGCGTGCGGAGAAATACTTTTTTATATCGAATAAGTATCATAAGAGAGATCGGGTATTCTTCCAGAAAATCAGATACCCCTTTTGAGAAGCGTTCAGCCTCAAGATGATGGAAGTATAGGGAATCGTAGTCAATACGTTCTTTTACCAGATCTTTAAAGCCGCGGAAGCGAATATCTGCTTCCATTGTTATTTCTTCAGACACATGCAGCAGATGTATTTCTGCGTCAAAGGCCCGTGCCAGCTTTACGGTTGCACTTAGCGCTTCCATATCGTTGGAGCGAAAGTCCGTGGCGAAGAGGAAGCGATCCAGATAGGGTTTTTTGCTGTTAATGGGAATGGTCATAATCGGCCTTTTGGAATCCAGAATGACATCGGATGTTACATTGCCGTAGAGAATCCTTTTGAGGTTTGATTCACCTTTGGTCCCCATAATGATGAGACCGGCGTCAAGTTCATCGGCTTTCTGATTAATTACCGCATATGGCTTCCCGTGAATGACATGACTTTTGAAGACGATATCCCGATATTTTTCCTTCTTTTGAGCCTTCTCTATTCGTTTCTTAATATGTTCATAAGCCTGTGCCTGGAGCCTATCCTCTGAACCTTTCTGCCGAGTGGCAAAATCAAGAGGTTCTTCAATAGCGTGGAGAAAGTGGAGTTCGGCTCCCGTCCGCTCAGCTGTTTTCAATGCATAGGTATAGGCTTTGGCAGCATCATCCGAAAAGTCGGTGGGAAAAAGAATGGTCTTTAGAGCTTTCATAATGCGCTGTAATATTGGTTTATGAACTAAGTTACGGATTTACCTGCTTTTCGCACAGACTTTCTATGGTTCCTCAGTTGTTTCAACGTTCGTTTAGCTGGCGAAAATATCGCTTTCCTTCCAGGAAATAAGCGCGGATGATAGAGACAGGCAGTAAAGCATCGGGGTCATCCGGTATAGTACGTTGCTGCTGGAGCCGGTCTCTTTTTTTACGCGTTTGCCTGAAGGATTGCCAGAAGTGCAGGTGCGCTCTTGCAATGGCCCGGCATTCATTCCAGTTGCCGGTAAGAAGAGAGCGGCCGGCGGCCACTGCATCTAATCCGCAGCGAGACCAAAATCGCTTGCTGAGTGTTTGATCACTACAGTTTTTCCAAAACATCTTTAGATTATTGCGATAATTATAATAGACTTTCCGGGGAGACCCCATGGGCAATGAACCACCTCCTAAATGGTAAATAATGCTTTGGGGGCAATAGCGTACGCGTCGGCCGTTATTCCAAATCCGCCAGCAGAGGTCAATCTCCTCCATATGGAATTCAAAATCTTCATCGAAACCTTGCAACTTGGTGAACAGCTCTTTGCGAATGGCTAAAGCGGCTCCGCTGGCCCAAAAGATATCCCGGGCGTTATCATATTGGCCGTGATCTTTTTCCACGGTATCAAAAATTCGTCCCCTGCAAAAAGGATATCCGTATTGATCTAAGAAGCCGCCGGCCGCACCCGCGTATTCAAAATGCTCAGGTCTTTCATCAGAGAGAAATTTAGGTTGAACTGCTCCCACATCATCATCTTCAAAGCATTCGGCCAGCGCATGCAGCCAGTCGGGGGTAACGCGCACATCATTATTTAAAAAGATAAGAATGTCGCCTTCTGCATCGGGAACAGCACGATTGTTCCCCCCGCAATAGCCATAGTTTTGGCTCAATTCTGCAATCTTTATATCAGGATAGTGCTTGCGGACCCATTTTTTGGAGCCGTCAGTGGATGCATTGTCGGCTAAGATGATCTCGTAATCGGGATAGTTGGTAGCCGCTACGGTGGGCAGGTAATCTTGCAGATGATGGAGTGCATTCCACGACACGATGATAATGCTGAAAGTGGGCATAGTTCAATAATCATTCAGTTGGTCTGTAACAGCTCAATGATACGAAAAGAGACGGGCAATTTCTGTTGGCCTGCTATTGCAGAAAAGTTGTTACTTTATTGGGACAAAGATTTTTAGAGATGATTGTTTTTTGTACATTCGATAGAAGTTAATGTGTTGAGTAACGGGTTAATTAATTTATCTATGATAAAGGTTGGTCTAATTTCGGATACACACAG
>DATGUX010000222.1:0-2160 GCA_035300985.1 Fodinibius sp. | reverse complement strand
GGGTTAATAACATCCCCGGTAGGTCTCCGTTGAAATTGTTTTTAAGTCTGTAATAGCACCATCTTGGTTAACTAAGATCAGCTTCTTTTTAATTTCACCGCAATAATTGTCCTCTTTAACAATCGCCTGGTAGCCGGACGTCTCTTTTTTGTAGGAGATGAACGCTGAATAAAATTTGGCCCATAACCATAGGTGGAGTTCGGCTTCGGTATCAATGGGGCCAAAAAACGTCAACAGCTTCTTGTCACTGTCAATTAATTCTACCGTATCACCGTGGAGAGCGACGCCATATCCCGAACAGCCACCGGGGATGCACAGTTGGACAAACCCTCGCTGCGTGGTGGCCGCTTTAATTTTTTGGCGTTGGCCAGAAGATAAAGACTCGTAGATGCTGTTATCATAAGAACGTATTGTTTCGTGGGTGGTTGTATCGGGTATGCCATTCCTGCGCACTTCCCAGTAGGTATACTGGCCATTAAGGTGAAAGTCTGAAAGATGGTACGCAGATTGATCACGAAATTCATGTGGTAGTGTAAGCTCATCGGACTCAAACAACGAGCAACCGCCGGTAAGCATCACCAAAATAATTGCCGCTAAAAATAACTTCCGCATAATCAGCTGATATTTAATATTCCCTCCCACTATAATACACTAAAACAAGATGCCATAACTATTGAAAACTGGTTATAGGGCTGCCCGGCCGGCTAGTTATTTTATTCTATACGTGATGCCCCATCTGATAAATCGGGAAAACCGCTTTCTGTCGCCTCCCGTTAGCCCCCTGGAGTAATTGCGCAGCCCGTAAGAATAACCACCCGATACTCCCCAGTTACCATAATAAATAGTTACTGAAGATCGAAGTCGTATGTCGGTACCAGGATCTTGTCTTTCGGTATCAGTTTTTATCTCACTTCCATCATTAAGCGTTGCTTCTCCAACTTCTCTGCTGCTTAAATTGAATCCAAATTCGGGACCGGCCGTGAGGTCAATATCCAAGCCTTGAAAGCCAGATCTATATCCAAAGGCAGGATAAATATTTATAACACGATGCTTTAACACTGTTTGCCCGGATGCTTCAAAAGGGGAAGCCGGGTTGTTCGTGAATATTTGATTAATGTGCACCTTGCTTCGTAACACCTCATAGCCCAACTGAATACCAAGAATGCCCTGGCCGCTGGTAACGCGCTGAATGCGTAAGGCAAGACCATACGATAGTGCTTTGTTAGAACCGTAAGGATTATTAGTGTAATTGTCTGCGGTACTGACATCACTCACAATAATGGCAGAGCTTTGGGTGGCAGACTTGCCGCCAAAGGAAAATAGCCCCGAATTTAAAAGAGCAGAATATTCCGTGCTTTGTCCATCAGCAGTTGATACCAAGAAAACCGATAGTAACAATAACCCTAATGCTCTCATAAGAGATTATGTTAGATTGATGGGATCTTACTCCAACGGGCCAACTTGCAAGGCTTTAAATTCGCCTGTGTTGCTACCAGATAGCGTGTGATACGTCCATCGGCCTTCGAGCAGGCTACGATCCCCGTTGCGGAAACTCCCAGTCAAAACAACATTCTGATCAGCAATATCGGGGGTTAAGTCAATGCGTACGCTTCCGTCTTGTCGAATCATACCTCGAAGCTCACCTTCTCCCGTTTGTGGCCCCATATTGACTGCATCGCTACGTTTGTCGATTTTCCATGTTCCGGTGATTTGAGCCGTCATACCTTCTTCGCCAGTATTGTCGAAGCGTAGTTCCAGGCGACCGCGTGCAGCATCGGTATCGCCGGCTGGATTCTGAGCTATGTACTGATAAGCTCGATCGATATCGTCCCCAGCATCCGTGCTGTGGCACGCCGACAATGCGGACAGGAGAGCGAACACAAAAAAGGATAGGTTGTCGTTTTATGATACAGCGCGTATTAATCATCGGTATTACGACCTCTTTTCACTCGGTTTTTCTATCATAACTTATACCCAAGGGAAACCCCCCAAGCTATATTGTTAACGGACCCATCACGGGTGGTCCCATCAGCATACTCCGGTATTATATTTGCCAGTCCCAGCTGAACATTAAACTGAGCGGAGATTCTGTTAAAAAACTCATAGCCTACCAACAAATTGGCTCCATAATCCAGGGGGCGGCCATAGAGATAGGAATTT
>DATGUX010000221.1:0-2071 GCA_035300985.1 Fodinibius sp. | reverse complement strand
TTGCAGTTCCAGCCCTCTCCTCTTGCCTGTTCTGATCTACCCGATGAGACGGGATTAAAGCTATGTTTTCTCCTGACTGAGCACTTTATCCTTTTAACCAGTGAATGGATTATATGAGTAATCACAGGCACTATCTCAATTAGCAGCCGGTTGGCGATATTTCCGAACAATACCTACCTTACATTCTTCCAAGCTCCTTTTCAATTAAAAAAATACTGCTATGCTCAATCAGTTTTTCATGTTCAATATTAATGGGAAGGAATTTCTGACCGCCGCTGCGATAACCATAGTGGTTGTTGGCATACTGGGCTGGCTGTGGACGCCACTTTGGTGGCTCTACCTGCTGGTTGTGCCAATAACAGTGGTGGGAATCTACGATATGATGCAAACAGAAAATACGGTTATTCGCAACTTCCCCTTTCTGGGACATTTTCGCTACCTCCTGATGAGTATTTCGCCGGAGATCCGCCAGTATTTTGTTGAAAGCAATACCGACGGGAAGCCCTTTAGCAAGAACCAGCGCGATTTTGTAAACAAACGATCCGAAAACCGCTTCCAAACTCACCCTTTCGGCTCAGAGCTGGATATGTATGAAGAAAAATATACCTGGGCTCCCCACTCCATCTATCCCAAGAAGGTAAAAGAAGAAGCCAAGCGTGTGCTCATCGGCGCCGAAAACAGCAGCCAGCCTTATGAGGCCTCAATTTTAAATATCTCCGCCATGAGCTTCGGATCATTAAGTGCAGCAGCAGTACGGGCACTCAATAAAGGGGCACAGATGGGTGGGTTCTTCCACGACACCGGTGAAGGCGGCCTCTCACCCTATCACCTTGAATTTGATGCTGATGTAGTCTGGGAGATTGGTTCGGGCTACTTTGGATGCCGAACAGCCGACGGCAACTTTGCCCCGGATGAGTTCCAGAAAAAGGCTCAAAATCCCAATGTGAAGATGATTGAGATCAAGCTTTCACAAGGGGCTAAACCGGGACACGGAGGCGTACTTCCGGCCGAGAAGGTGACCAAGGAGATTGCCGAGATCCGCGGACTGGAACCCCACAAAAAGGTAGTTTCACCGGCTTATCACAAAGAGTTCTCTGATGCGATGGGGCTGCTGGATTTCGTGCAGCGTCTGCGTGAGCTTTCCGGCGGAAAACCGGTGGGCTTTAAACTCTGTATTGGCAAGAAAAGTGAGTTCCAGGATATTTGTACGGCGATGACCCAAAGCGATATCCTGCCTGACTTTATCACTATTGACGGTGCTGAGGGCGGTACAGGTGCGGCTCCCATCGAATTTTCTGACTCCATCGGCATGCCGCTTGAAGAAGCACTTGTCTTTGTGACCGACACGCTGCGTGGTTACGATCTTAAGGATGATATACATATTATTGGCTCCGGTAAAATTATTACCGGCTTTGATATCATTAAAACTATGGCACTGGGCGCCGATCTGTGCAACAGCGCCCGGGGCATGATGTTTGCCTTGGGTTGTATCCAGGCACTTAAGTGCGATACCAACGAATGCCCCACCGGCATTACTACTCACGACCCGAATCTTACCCGTGGACTGGTCGTCCCGGACAAAGCCGAACGAGTGGCTAACTTCCAGATTGAAACCGTTGAAGCCACACTCGAGCTGCTGGCCGGCATGGGAATGAAGGATTTCTCCGAGCTCAATCGCTCAGATATTCAAAAGCGAACGGAACCCGAAACATTTCGAACCTACGAAGAAATATATCCTTCGGTTAAAAAAGGAGCCTTTCTGTAGGCTACAGTACCCTCGAGAGCTTTAAAATACTTCCTCATAATTCCCTCTTGTCCCGAATTTTCGGGATTAGGAGGGGTTTGGGGAGATCAAACCATTCGGTATTTCAAAGCCTCCCCTTATCTTCATTTACTATGGTGTGACTTAAAAAACAATCGTTCTGGCATGGAAACAACTGCTCTTATATTAGTGTTAACCGATGGAAGGATATCCAAACAGATTACACGATTCTAATATTCAACTCATTGGTAAAATAGTTATCGTCAGTAGTATGTTATCTTAATAATATAAAGAGAGAAAATGCGTGTT
>DATGUX010000220.1:0-11502 GCA_035300985.1 Fodinibius sp. | reverse complement strand
CTCGTTGATATATTCTCATTTTTTAGCGTTTGCGCGAAAGAACCTATAATATCAGTTCTGCCATTAGCTCGAAGTTTTTCTTTATAAGCGGCATTGCGATCAAACATTTTAGCGAGGTAAACCCGCTCATCGATGTATTCTTTTTCTGAATAGAAATCGATAGCAAACCGGAGTTCTTTGAGCACTTTTGGCCTTTGCGTAGCCTTTTTTAAGACCAGTGCAGTAGCCTTAAGTTTATCTTTTAAATCAGATTGGCGTTGGGTTAGGACAGTCTTATCAACTGATTGCGCAGTGCTTTCTATAGCTTTTTCATTTGTAAGCCTGTCATTACAGGCACTGATCACAAACAAACATATATCGATCCGTATCTCATAATACTGTGACTTTGATGAGTATTATGTTTAGGATGTTTTGATGTTATATGTTAATAACATGCAACATGTTATCGTTAGGTAAAGAATATTGTTTAGAGTATCAAGAGGTGGGCTAATTTTTTAAAGGAGCTTTACTAAACTTTTGAAGTTTAGTAAAGCTTAAGGCGGGGCTAAAACAGCTTCTTGAACGCTTTATCAAAGGGCGGTTCAATAATGCCCTCTTCGGTAACGAATCCGGTGATATACTTATGGGGTGTAATATCAAAAGCGGGATTATAGGTCTCCGCTTTTTTAGGGGCTACCTGCGAGTCGTTAAACTGGGTTATTTCATCCCCGTCGCGTTCTTCAAGGGGAATGGATGCTCCATCCTCCAGCTCCATGTCGATGGTTGACAGCGGGGCCGCAACATAAAAAGGGATTTCGTTTTCCCGCGCCAGTACGGCCAGCGGATAGGTGCCAATGGTATTGGCTACGTCGCCGGCAGTAGTTATGCGGTTAGCGCCTGCAAGAATCAGATCTACTTTGCCGCGCCGCATCAGCGAGCCGGCCGCAGAATCGGTGATAATTTTCATGGGGATGTCGGCATTCATCAGCTCCCAGGCCGTCAGCCGCGAACCCTGCAGCAGCGGGCGGGTTTCATCTACCCAAACCTGCAGCTTTTTACCCGAATTATGGGCATGGAAAATGATCGACAGGGCGGTCCCGTATTGGCCTGTGGCCAGGCTTCCGGTATTGCAGTGAGTAAGAATGCGGGCATCATCGCTGATCAGTTCCAGCCCCACTTCCCCGATCTTTTTACAGACACGCTTATCCTCAGCATGGATGGTTTGGGCTGTCTTTAGGACAATCTCCTTGATTTCGGCAATCTCCTTATCTTTATGTGCCTGAATGGTAGTCTGCAGCCGCTCAAGCACCCATTGCAGGTTCATAGACGTCGGGCATGCGGTTTTCAGATATTCGGCCACGCGATCAACTTCAACGGTAAAGCTTTGGAAGGAGTTCTCAGGAAGCTCCTTGATGCCGAGGTAGAATCCATAGCCGGCCGCAATGCCGATAGCCGGGGCGCCGCGCACCCGCATTTTTTTAATGGCCTCCCACATGCGGCCGATATCACGGATATCACTGTAAACCTCCCGGGCCGGCAGATAAGTCTGGTCAAGAATGCGTACATGGTCTTCACGCCATTCAATAGTCTGAATAGCCATTTCTGTATTGTCGTTCATAAATTATTTTTTGCTCTTATCAGTTGATTCGTAATTTTGTTTGTGATCCTTGACTCGGGATTTTTTTATAAAATTTATAGAATTACTAAAGTAAGCGCATTTTTATTAATCTTTGTTTTCTTCTTCGCCATCTTCAAGATTTTTAATATCCACTTTGTTCTGATCAGAATTTCTGATTTTTTTAACCGAATCAGATCATTCCAGCTTGCAACAGCAACCTCACCATTCTTCCACCTGGCTTTAACAGTACTTACTAAAATTGCAGTAACCAAATTATCTTTCCCGACAGCCGATCAACAATTAGATAATCACTTTTTGTGGTTTTACAAAATGATTAAGTATCAGATTCACATTTAAGAACTTGTGGAGATCAGCAGACCTAAAATAGCTAAGATACTCTAATAGTGTTTAGCATTTAAGGCCGTCCAATTATTTTCCATCCTTCCCGTGCTAAAGCTCGGCAGGTGAATATCCGGTACCTTTAGTTTCTGAATCTTTAGCGCAGGAGACCCGAATCTAATATCCCTCGGCCGTGCCGTCGCCGCGGGGATCAGGAGCTCCATATTTTTGCCCATCCTCATCTACCCAAACGGTATGAGCACGTGCCATGCCTTCAACAGGGGTCAGAGTATGTCCCATTTGGGTCAGCTTCTTTCGGGTATCGGGACTGAGCCCATATTTTTCAAAGTACAGTTTATCAGGCATCCACTGATGATGAAAACGAGGGGCCGAATTGGCTTGTTGTGGATTCATCCCAAATACGGCTACGTTCAGAAAGTTGTGCAGTGTTGCCGTAATGATGCGCGGCCCGCCGGCGGCACCGGTAACCATTCTGACGGCGCCATCCTTGGTAACGATTGTGGGAGACATGCTGCTGAGCATCCGTTTTTGCGGTTCAATAGCGTTGGCCTTGCCCTGGATAAGCCCAAACATATTAGGTTCTCCCGGCTCAGCCGTGAAATCATCCATTTCGTTATTTAACAGAAATCCGGCCCCGCTGACGGCTACCTTGCTGCCAAAATTTCCATTGAGTGTGGTAGTTACAGCTACGGCATTACCGGCGGAATCTACTATCGAAAAGTGTGTGGTTTCCGTGGATTCGTATTGGAAAGGAATATCGCCGTGATCAAGGCTGTCGCTGGAGTTTGCCCGGTTCCAGCTGAAACTTTCCATCCGGGAGCCGTTATAGGAATCGCTGAGCAGTTTCTCCTGAGGGATATCCACAAAGTCGGGATCGCCCATAAAGTAGGCGCGATCGGCAAAAGCACGTCGCATGGCCTCAGTAACCAGATGTACATATTTAGCAGAGTTAAAACCGTAGGATTTCAGATCATAGGGACGAAGCATTTTTAATATTTGTCCAATGGCAATGCTTCCGCTGCTGGGCGGCGGCATGATATGCAGATTGTAGCCTTGAAATGAAATTTCGATGGGGCTGCGCCAGATGCTTTCGTAGCTTTGCAAATCTTTATGAGATATCAGGCCGCCCTGTTCCTGCATCTCTTCCACAATAAGGTCCGCAGTTTTCCCTTCATAAAAGCCGGCCCGGCCTTTGTTGGCAATTCGCTTCAGGGTAGCGGCTAAATCTTTTTGCTGGAAAAGCTCGCCTTCCCGCCAGTTTCGAGTAGTATCGCCGGGAACGAAATAACGGGTTGAGCCCTCATATTTTTGGAGCACTCCGTCGTACTCATTCAAAACCTGTGCCTGGGCGTATGAAAGCTTGTATCCGTTGGCGGCCAGTTCTATGGCCGGTTGTATGACCTCTTGAAGTGATAAGTTGCCATATTCTGCCAGCGCTTTGACCATCCCGTCAACCACTCCCGGCACGCCCACAGCCAGCGCTCCCTCCCGGCTGAGATTGGGTACATATTTGCCATCGCGCATATACATATCCGGGCCGCCCTTTAGCGGTGCTACTTCCCGGAAATCGAGGGCCCGGCTGGTTCCGTCGGCCAACTGGATGACCATAAATCCGCCACCGCCGATATTTCCTGCACGGGGCAGCGTAGCGGCAAGAGCAAACTGAACCGCAACGGCTGCGTCAACGGCATTGCCGTCCTGCCGGAGAATTTGTTTCCCCACTGTAGAGGCCCGCTCTTCCGCAGAAACGACAACGGCTTGGTCATAGGCTTTAGCCCATCCAATTTGAGCTACGCCAATCTTGGGCGAGGCTATGAGCAGTGAGAAAAGCAGAAGAAATAGAAGGCGGTAATATTTTTTCATGATCACAGGTTTAAAATAAGTATTTGGATAAAAATGGATGGCGTTGCTATTATCTTTAAAGTGCCATTAATGAGCTTTAGTCAGTTCCATTGGAAAGGACGTAAAAAGGAGCATACCTAAAATATAAATAAAGCCCCAATATATCTTCCCGCTTTTTAATGGATGCGAGGAATATTGGGACTTTATCAAAATTACTGGTTAAAAAGTAAGTTTCAGTTTCGAATAGACATACCGGCCGTTAAATCCGATGGGCGAGGCTGTTGGATAGGGGAAGATGCCCTGGAAGTTTTCTCCGGGCGGCGTCAGGTCGGGATAGTTATCCAGCAGGTTGCGTGCCCCAACGGTGATGGTGGCGTAATTTTCAACAATGTCGTAACTGGCAGATGCATTGATCACCCATTCTGAGCCGAGCGTATAATCCTCCTCAGGCGTATCATCGGGGACTAAAACTTCTCCGTATCTTTTAGTGATCGTAGAAAAGCTGAAGGGGCCACTATCGTAGGTCGCTTCCAGATTCAGCGTGTTTTTAGGACGTTCCCTTGCCAGTTCTAAACGAGCTTCGCGGCCAAAAATACTCTGCCCGAACGACTGGTCCAGCTGTGACGGCGTGCGAACACCACTTGCCAGTCGGTTGCGTGTGGTGTTGAAGGCACTTTTGAGTAAGAGTGAACCCTCTTCACCGACGAGCGTGCGATAGCTTGCCGTAAGGTCGATGCCCCAGGTTTTGGTATCAACAGCGTTGGAGAATACCTGGACACGCTGAGCTCCGAATTCAGCGACCAGATCTTCAATTTGTGGACCAGACATATTACCGGAAAGGATGATGCGGTCTTCAATATCAATATGGAATACATCAACCGTAAAAGTAAAGTTGTCAGTCGGGCTGACGGCCAGTCCGCCGCTAATATTCAGTGATTTTTCTTCCTGCAGATCCGGTACTCCGAGAGCAGCAGCTACGTCACTGTCATTATTGAAAAGCCCCACTTCAAAAGGCTCATTATCTATGAAAGTAGTGGATACTTTTGAAAAATATCGCTGAGCCAGATTCGGTGCTCGAAAACCCGTGCTTACGGCCGCCCGGAAGACGAGCTCTTCCTGCGGTTGGAAGCGAAGCGCAAGTTTACCGTTGATGGTCTCCCCAAAATCGCTGTAGCTTTCAAAACGGCCGGCTGCATTTATAAGCAGTTGCTCAGTAATATCCGCTTCCAGGTCAATATAAGCGCCTACATTAGAGCGGTTTTCATCCACAGCCTGGGAGGGGCGAAATCCGGGAAATACCTGGGCGCCCGGGGCCGCACGGGTCCCATTTTGGTTGACTTTGACCGGCCCGTCCAGGTAGGAGTTTTCTTCTCCGGCCTCTATTTGGTACTGATCGATTCGGTAGACGGCACCGGCAGCAAAATTCATCGGTCCCGCCAGACCTATATCAAAGGTGCGCGACAGGTCAAGCATAGCATGCGATTGCTGAAAGGAGACCGTCCCGGCGTAAAAGGAAGTTTGTGTAGCGTCGGGCCCGAGCGTGACGTTAAGGGTATTGTCAATATTGTATTCAAACTCATTGCTGCCGGTTTGGATATTCAGATCGTAATTCCATTCCGAAAGCATACCTCTCAGACCAAGGGATCCGGAGTAATCAATGGTGTTGACATCAAATTCAGGTAAAAAGCCCTTGGGGTAAATCTGTGGCCAGTTGCGCCCGTCTTTTGCGCGGCGATAGAAACCCTCGCCCAGCGCATTGCGATAGCTGTAGCCTCCAAAAGCATAGACTTCAGCCGATTCACCTACCGGCACTGCGGCATCAGTCCACAGGTAGTAGTTGTTGGATTCTCCGTTGCCCCAGTGAAAGTTAGGCTGCGATACCGGGTTATTCTTTTCGGTAACTTCATTTACGCCGTCGCCGTCCATATCCAAAACAATGTCGGCATCGCCTTCGGTGATCTGATCACGCGGATCGGGTCCGGCCCGGTTGGTGGGGTCGCGATATCGTATTTCACTGAAAAGATTGATGTGTCCCTCTTTGCCTATAGGAAGTCCGTAGGAAGCACTGATATCGTGGGTGGTACCGTCGTTGGAGTAATCGTCGGTAGCATGGCCACCGAGCTGATATTCTACGGTTAGCGGCAGCGGACGGTCTTTCAGTTCAATATTGACTACTCCGGCGATGGCGTCAGACCCGTATTGTGCGGCGGCCCCGTCGCGAAGTACTTCCATCCGCTTGATTGCACTTGAGGGAATGGCGTTCATATCCACCGGGCTGGATCCCTTTTGAATGCCTGATCCCAAGCGGTTAACCAATGCAGACTTATGGCGTCTTTTGCCGTTAATCAGCACCAGCGTATGGTCGGGACTTAACCCCCGCATTGTGAATGAACGAAGCGCATCCATACCGTCGGCCACTGTTTGCCGCGGAAAATTGACGGATGGGGAAACTTGTTGGAGCATCAGTCCCACTTCGGAGGTACCGGTCTTTTCAAGATCTGCAGCGGTGAATACATCGACGGGTACGGCCAGTTCATCGGCGGCCGTATGAGAGGCCCTTGAACCCACTGTTACGGTAATTTCTTAGCCAACTACAGAACGAGGCTGCAGGGTAAAATTTTTGTCAACTACCTCACCCGATTCAAAAGAAATGTCAGTCTCCAAGGTCTGATAACCTACAAATGTGATGCGCAGCGTATAGGAGCCCGGCTCAATATTATCTATTTCAAAACGACCGTCAGCATCTGATGCGGCTCCCTGAGAGCTTTCCATCAGCAGCACATTAGCGCCGGCCAGAGGCTCCTCGTTGGTGTCGAGGATTGTACCCCGCAATGTAGCTTGAGATTGAGCAAAAGAAAGGATGGGTATCAGTAATAAGTAAATAGAAAATATTATCCCGATAATTTTTTTCATAAAAGTCCTCCGTGTAAAAATTAAAATATAAGTATGTCCCGATTATATAGCACAACACTAATTAATAATAAGCTTTATCGCAATGAATGATTTAAAGTTTTTGGAGAGATGTCCATAGTAATGTTAGATAGAGGGGGGAGCGTTTAGATATGTCACCTTAACAGAATGGCAGCGTTACTAAAAGAGAAAATAAAAATACTGCTATTCCATGAATGATTTGTCTTTGGCATCACGAATAGCACGCATCCAAAGGTAGGTTTGCAAACTTAAAGGAAGGTCGTCTTTGCAGGCTTGCCTTATATAACGATCTTGTTGCGGTAGTGAATTAAGCCTCAGGGCCTTATCAATAATATATTCCATTTTCTGCCAACGTTCCCGATTCATAATCTCTCTCTATTTTCACATCACCTGTTCCTCCGTCCAATTATATATACGTAACATTTATGATTAATGAGGCGGTTCTTAAGAATTTTTAATATTGCATGAAAAAACCGGAAGGGAGTTTGGTACGGCAGTTATGCCCGTGGATGAAACTCTTTATGGACCTGGTGCAGCAGGGAGCGATCTACGTGGGTATAAATTTCGGTGGTATTGATGGAGGAGTGTCCCAGCATCTCTTGCACGGCGCGCAGGTCAGCACCGCCTTCCAGCAGGTGTGTAGCAAAAGAATGCCTGAAGATATGAGGATAAACATTTTTTTCGATGCCGGCGCGTTCGGCCGCATCGGTTACGATATTCCAGATGCTCATGCGAGACAGCGGGTTGCCGCGCTGGCTCAAAAAGACTTTATTCTGAGCCTTCTGAGGATTTTTATCGCTTTGGAATTTGGGTCTTACCGCCTCAACATAGTGCTCTAAGGCCTTCTGTGCGACTTCTCCCACGGGCACCAGCCGCTCTTTATTGCCTTTGCCCACCACGCGAATAAAATCAATTTCAAAGAAAAGGTTGCTCAGTTCGAGGCCCGTTAACTCGCTCACGCGCATGCCGGTGGCGTAGAGCGTTTCCAGGATAGCCGCGTTGCGGATGCCCGCATCTGTTTCGCGATTGGGGATATCAATGATC
This sequence comes from Fodinibius sp., assembly GCA_035300985.1. Lineage (GTDB taxonomy): Bacteria > Bacteroidota > Rhodothermia > Balneolales > Balneolaceae > Fodinibius. Next base: position 3,728 of record DATGUX010000220.1, on the reverse strand, counting down.
GCAGCAACTTCAGTTGGATTAAGTACTTCGGGAAGTTCGTTCGCCTTTTTGGGCAGTTCAATAAGTTCAGCCGGATTGGCTTCGGCTAAATGTTCAACAACCGCAAATTCGTGGAAGCCGCGGATGCTGGAGATATTGCGGGCTATGGAGCTCACCGATAAGTCCATAGAAGAGAGCTCTTCCAGATATTGTTCGATGTGTTGCAGCGTAATGCCGTTGAGCTTGTGAATACGCAGAACACGAGCGACGAATCTGAGATAACGCTCCAGGTCATTCTTATAGGAAAAGACGGAATTTTCGGAGAGGTTTTTTTCCAGCTTTATAAACTGGAGGTAGCGCTGTAACTCATCCTGATAGTGCATGGTCTACGAGTTGTAGTATTCATCCATCGATGAGGACGGGCCTTCCCCTTCCTCGCCATCTTCTCCTACTTCGGCTTTAGGCTGCTTGGAGATTGCCTGCGCTCTGTCTTCCTTTGGCTCTGATTCTGGCTCAGGCTGCTGTTGCTCTTGTTGTTGACCCTGCTCGTCTTCCGGATATTCTACGCGGCTGTGATAGATACCTACAAGTATGTTCAGGAAGGTCTCTTTAATGGCCGTTAAATCCTGAAAGGTAAGCGGCGTTTTGCTGAGCTGTCCCTCGCTAACCCGTGCTTGGATCATCTTATCAATAAGATTTTCGAGTTTCTGATAGTTGGGGTCTTTCATGGCGCGAGAGGAGGCCTCAACGCAGTCAGCCAGCATTAAAATACCGGTTTCTTTAGAATGGGGCCGAGGCCCGTCGTATTGAAAATCCTCTTCCCGAATTTCCTTTTTTCCGGCATCGGTATTTTTTTGGGCTTCTTCCCAAAAATACTTGATCAGGGAGGTTCCGTGGTGTGTTTTAATGAAACTGATGATCACTTCCGGCAGCTTATGCTCCCGTGCCATTTTAACGCCGTTGGATACGTGGGCTTTGATAACGAGGGCGCTCATGCGGGGTTTAAGCTTGTCATGCTCGTTATATTCGGATTGGTTCTCCGTAAAGTATTCAGGATTCTCCATTTTCCCAATGTCGTGATAGAGCCCGCCAACACGACAGAGCAGGCTGTTGGCTCCAATAGCACCCGCTGCAGCTTCTGCCAGGTTAGATACTTGCAGGCTGTGATGGAAGGTGCCGGGTGCTTTGTTCATCAGCTGTTTTAACAGCGGCAGATTGGTGTCGCTAAGTTCCAGAAGGCTGAAGTCTGTTGTTACCTTGAAACCTTTTTCAAAAAGCAGGATGAGCGGATAGGTAAACAGTATAAAAATGCTGTTAAAGAGCACGAAAAAAAGATCGTTGCCCAGCGAACGCCAGCTGTCAAGTGACGTCATCCCAAAGGCTAAGATCACTACCGCATAAGAGATGAAAACGATGCCGGGTGTGGTAAAGAAAAACTGGGATCGTTTTTTTATATCCCGTACTGAAAAAAGTCCAAGGCTGCAGGCTACCGTCGTTGCTACCACATATTCAAAGTCACCGCCGTTAATGAGGCCGGTGAGCAGGGCCAATGTGATGGTTGCGAGCAGTCCTACCCGGGAGTCGAAAATAATCGTTAAAATGATAGGCGCTATAGCAACGGGGACGATATAAGCTGAAATGTTTTCGAGCTCATAAACAATGGAGCTGCTCACACAGATAAGCGACAGGGCAATGATCACCAGCAGCAGCATGGCATTATCAGTGAAAATATACCGGCGATACAGGTAAACATAAAAGAAAAAGATCGTCACAATAGCGATAACGGCCAGAATATCGCCGCCATACCGAAGCCACTGCTCCAGTTCGGTGGCATTTTGAGAACGAGCTTCCGCCAGGCTTTCAAGCATATTCAGCTTTTTTTCGGTGACAATATCGCCGCGGCGAATGATAACCTGTCCCTGGGCAACGGCCCCTTTTGTCGTAGAAATGCCCGCCATTGCTTCTTCAATGTGGCTCTTCGTTTCTTGCTGGTTAAATATAATATTGGGCTCAATAATTAGGCTGAACAGCTCTGCAGCGGTTTTTTGCAGATCATCGTTAAAGTATGTAGAAAATTGATTCCGGGCTGCCTCTCTAACTTCCTCCAGGCTCATCAGATTTGCCAGTTCTACCGTACGCTCAGTACGTTCCTGCAAATTGCGAACAATGACTTTTTGATGAGAAAGGTTTTCTTTATCAGTATTAATAATTCCCTGTTCCAAAAGCTCTCCGGCAACATCAGATAACCGGTTCTCCATATAAGGGCCAACAAACCGACTGCTTGGAGCAGACTTTGTTTGTATTATTTCATCCTGGATTTCAGTGCGTTTATAATTGGTTAAAAGGGCGCTCAGGGCGCTGTTAGAGAGGTTGAAGCCCAAATTATTTTTACGATTGACAAAATTCAGACTGTCAGCCTGTGCTCTGCTTCCACTGTCTGATTTAGCCACTTGCCATTGCCGGTAGCTATTCAGCAGAGGCTGGAGCTGCTGAAATAACGAGTCTATTCTTTCATTGACTGAAGCCTGAATATTGTGCTCCTGATGATAAATGGGCAGCGTGGCTTCTTTAATCTCCTGGCGTTCCTTCTCAATGGTTTGCTGATCTTTCTGGATGGGAAAGGTGAAGGGCGCGGTAAGATCATCATTACGCCAGGGCTCGCCTACCGTATGGTTGACGGTTTCAGTAAAATCTGCCTGAGGGACAGAAAATGCCAGTAGAACCAGAAAGCCAAATAGAATTAACCCCCGGATATAAATATTTTGCCTCAGTGAAGAAGCTTCATCTTGTTGCTTCTTTTTTTCACCGATTACGGGTGCTTCTTGGCGTTTTTTAGGTGCCAGCCCCAGTTTTTCAAGAATACTCATAGATGTTTGAGATCCGCCTTCTAAATTAATTAGGCTTTAAATCGGCAGTTCGCATGCTTACAAGATACTTCGATTAAGAAATTATACCAACCCGCAATTTTTGTGCTCAATATCCCCATGAAGTTGCAGCTAAATACAGGATATTACTAATTATAGCTCTTCTGCTTCATCAATGAGGTCTAAGAACGTACCTTCAGTGAGAATAGGAATATCCCGATCCTGAGCTTGCTCATACTTGCTTCCGGGTGATTCTCCTGCCAACAGGTAGTCAGTATTGCCACTTACTGATGAAGTGACCTTGCCTCCGTGTTTTTCAATCAGCTCAGTGGCCTCGTTGCGCGTCATGGTGGCAAGGCTGCCGGTAAGCACGAAGGTTTTTTCAGCCAGCTTTTGAGAGGCCGGCTCGTTACTTTCAGCTTCAAATGCAAGTCCTGCCTTTTCAAGGGCACGTACCATCTGTACATTTGCCGGATCATTGAAAAAGGAGGATACTGACTGAGCGATGGTTGGGCCCACGGCATCAATAGCGGCTATTTGTTCTTCGTTGGCCTCCATAAGGTTGTGTATCGTTTCAAAGGCTGCCGCAAGGTCGCGGGCTACTGTCTTGCCCACAAAGCGGATGCCCAAGGCATAAATCAGGCGGTCCAGCGGCATTTCCCTGCTTTGGTCAATAGAATCTATCAGGTTTTGAGCACTCTTTTCAGCCATGCGATCCAGCGGCAGCAGCTGCTCTTTATCAATCTTATACAGATCGGCATAGTTTTGAATAAGGCCTTCCGTTACCAGTTGATCCACTATCTTTTCGCCCAGTCCCTCGATATCCATGGCATCGCGAGAGGCAAAGTGGGCGATTCGCTGACGGATCTGCGGCGGACATTCAGC
>DATGUX010000219.1:0-5094 GCA_035300985.1 Fodinibius sp. | reverse complement strand
GCACTGCTTTTTCGTGATAGATTAAAGCCTCCTGCTGGCTCCCTGATGGGCGAGGTATGCCCGAGAGTGGCTGAAACGGCCGCTCCGTCCGATTTTTCGGACAAAAAACAAGATATTACCATGATTAACGCTAATTTAATCTGTTTTAAAAAAATAAAACTCCTCAAAATTTAGAAAACCCGGAAAGGGTGCGTAAATCAAAGCCCTCACGAAAGTTTGAAGGTGCCCAAGAACAAGCAGATGTCGAGTTTACTGCTTTTCGGATGATGTGGATTATCTAAGATCAGATATTTTTGGGTTTTAAAATCTGAAAGGTCTCTCATCTGTAAAGTGGAAATAAAGAACGGGTTTTTATAGATTGTACTAATCAGCCAATCAGATTAGTGAGGGATATCATGGAACAGGATATCCGTTTTTGTATGGCTCCCGATGGGGTCAACCTTGCCTACGCCACCTCCGGGCAAGGTCCGCCACTGGTGCGCGTAGCTAACTGGCTGACGCATCTGGATCTCGACTGGCAGGGTCCCATCTGGTCGCATTGGTTCCACGAGCTTTCCAGCAACCACACGCTCGTTCGCTTTGATTTACGCGGCTCCGGGTTATCCGATCATTCGGTAGAGGAGTTATCTATGGAAGCCTGGGTGCAGGATCTGGAAACAATTATAGGTGATGCGGGGCTGGAACAATTTCCACTTTTAGGATTCTGTCAGGGCGGAGCCATTGCACTTAGCTATGCGGTGCGCCATCCCGAACGGGTCAGTCACCTTATCCTGTTCGACAGCTATGTGCAGGGAAATCTTGCTGAAGGGGCCTCTCTGCAACGATAAATGGACGCTCATCGGCAACAGTTACGGCTCTCATTACGCCCTCAACTATGCCATCGTCTATCCGGAACACACTTCTAAAGTCATTCTTACCGCCAGTCCCGGTACCAACAACCAATTTCTTGTGTATTACAGTGATAATATCAATATGCGATATTCTGAAAAGGATATTGAGATCTTAAATAAACTTCGCCAATCAGGAAAACAAGGATCAATAGAGCGAATGCAAATAAGTTTTAAGCCTTATTTCTACGACCAGAGTAAGGTTGTGGAATTGTTTGATCCTCCAAAGGAAGAAATACCGTTTTTCTATAATTTCGCATATTTCAAGGCTGCCATTGCCAACCCTACATTCCTTAACTGGGACATTTCTAAAGAAGTATATGAGACAGATATTCCTATACATATTATTCAAGGGAGACAGGACCCCGTAAATGGTACTGAAGTGCAGCTTAATGAACGAGCAAAAAACTCCGAGCTCACGTATATCGAACGGGCGGGGCATTTTCCCTGGGTGGAACAGCCTGAAGCATTTTTTTCAACACTCCGGAAAAGTTTAACGGACTCTTAAAATTAACGATAGAAAAATTTAAACAACAGCCCCATGGAAAAGCCAGAGAAAAATAATCAGGTGTACTTTTATGTTGAATTTTGGCGGTTTCGTCCTGCCTGGATCGGGCTCACCCCCGACGAAAGAAAGTCCTGGATGGACAAGCTCCTTGCCGGGCTTGGGCAACAGATTCAGTCTGGAGTAGAACTTATCGGATTTGCCTTAAACGATGAGGACACGACACATTCCTCCGGCTACGATTTCCTGGCTGTATGGAAAATGCCAAATAAAGAGATTGCAATGAAATTTGAGGATTTTGTTGAAGCCTCCGGACTGCATGAGTATTACGAGCAGGTAAATACCAGGGGACAGAGCCTGGAGATGGAAGAGATGGTAACGGCTCTATTGAATACTCAAAAGTGATGAAATTTAAGCCAAAGTCTTATGACCTTAGAAGTATAGCTCTGATACTTTTTGCTTGTTGACGGTACAATAGAATAAGGCGCAGTCCACCTTGAGAGGTGGCCGCACCAATTTCTCGCGATGGAGGCTACCTTGCGGTGGTCTCCATTTTTATATGAATTAATTTGTCAGTTTTTTACCTGGCCTGTCGCATTATAGATAGAAGCAGATATTAAAAGATTACAACTCCTTGGATTAGAAAAAAGGGAAGGAGTTTTCAGCTAACCACAAATACAAAGAGGAGATTAAAATGGGTAGAATATTAGCATTTATCTATGGGATCATCAGTTATGGATTGTTTTTAGGAACCTATTGTTATGCCATCGCTTTTGTTGGAGATTTTGGGGTTCCCAAGACTATTAACTCAGGAGAGATTGGAGCTTTCTGGCCGTCGCTATTCATTAATGCAGGACTGTTGAGCCTGTTTGCCCTTCAGCACAGCGGGATGGCGCGGCCGGGCTTCAAGAAATGGTGGACCAGGATCATTCCCGAAGCCATTGAACGAAGCACTTATGTACTGCTGGCGAGTGCCACACTCATTTTGACCTACTGGTTGTGGCAGCCTATGACGGGTACTATCTGGACTGTAGAAAACGAGACTGCCCGGTGGATTCTCTGGGGATTGTTCGGATTTGGCTGGGCACTGGTGGTTTATGTTACCTTCCTGATAAGCCACGCTCACCTGTTCGGATTGACCCAGGTCCGTGATTTTATGAAGGATCGCGAGTTGTGGTCGCCAAAATTCCAGACGCCGAATCTGTACCAGCACATGCGCCATCCCATGATGCTGGGTTTCTTTTTCGCTTTCTGGGCTATTCCCGACATGACAGTGGGACACCTGCTGTTTTCCGTCGCCACGACCGGTTATATCCTGGTAGCCCTGCAGCTGGAAGAGCATGATCTGCTGGATGCTTTTGGAGAACGATACCAAAAATACCGCGAGCAGGTACCGATGCTTCTTCCCCGCCCCGGATCTAAGTCGGAAGAAGACAGAAGCAAGAAGGTTTTAAGTAAGGAAGAAGTAGTCTAACCAACAGTCAGATAAGTTCCGCAAATCCCAATTGGAATTGAATCGTAAGGAAGACCAAAAATAAGCTGAAAAATAAATATCCACTAAAAACATTACACCCATGGAAACGCTACACACAAAACAACTAAACGGAAACAGGCAGGTACTCAATGGAGAAGCGTTTGAAGCCTTTTCGAATCAGATTCGCGGGGAGATTGTAACCTCCGGTGATGGCAACTATGACGAGGCGCGAACGATTTACAACGCCATGATCGACAAAAAGCCGGCAGCTATCGTCTATTGCAGCAATGTAGCGGACGTCATAGCCTGTGTGAATTTTGCCCGCAGCCATGACCTGCTCACCGCCATCCGCGGCGGCGGGCATAATGGTCCGGGATTGGCCCTGGCCGATGAGGGCCTGGTGATTGACCTGTCGGAGATGAACGGTATTCGCGTGGATCCGGAGAGTAAAGCCGTCCGCGCCGAAGCGGGCTGCACCTGGAGCGATGTGGATCACGCCACGAACCAATTTGGACTGGCCACCGTCAGCGGCATCATCTCGACCACCGGCATTGCCGGTTTAACGCTGGGCGGCGGCCACGGTTATCTTACCAGAAAGTATGGCCTGGCTATCGATAACCTTATCGAAGCCGATGTCGTACTGGCGGACGGTAGCTTTGTGACGGCTAACCAAAACCAACATGCTGATCTGTTCTGGGCCCTGCGCGGCGGCGGTGGTAATTTTGGGGTCGCCACCTCCTTTAAGTACCAACTCCATCCGGTAGATACGGTGGTAGCCGGACCGATGTTCTGGCCGATTGATCAGACCGAAAAAATGATGAAGTGGTACCGCGAATTCTTACCTCAGGCACCAAAGGATGTGTATGCCTTTTTTCTGACCGCCGAAGTGCCGCCCGGAGAACCTTTTCCTGAAGAGATACATGGAAGGAAAGTATGCGGGGTTTTATGGTCCTTCACTACATCCCCGGAAGAAGCCCAGCCCTTCCTGCAAAGGGCGCGTGATGTGGAAGAGCCACTGTTTGAGTTTGTGGGAGAGATCCCATACCCGACGCTGCAGTCGATGTTTGACGGGCTTTATGCTCCGGGTTTGTAGTGGTACTGGAAGGGGGATTTTGTTCATGAATTGAAGGACGAAGCAATCAGCGAGCATCTGAAGTTTGCGGAGGTGCCGACGACCCACTCCACCATGCACCTGTACCCAATCAATGGGGCGGTGCATGAAAGGGCCTCCGACGAAACCGCCTGGAACTACCGCGATGCCAACTGGTCGATGGTAATAGCCGGGGTAGCGGCCGACCCGGCTGACAACGATACAATTGCCAAGTGGGCGCGGAACTACTGGGAGACGGTGCACCCACACAACCGAGGCGGTGCCTATATCAACTTTATGATGGAAGAAGGAGATGAACGTATCAAGGCCACCTACGGCAATAACTACAACCGACTGGTCGAGATCAAAACCAAATACGATCCGGAAAATTTCTTCCGGGTGAATCAGAATATTACACCGGCATAAGTTTTAATGGCCACAGATCAACACCGATTTAAACGGATTTTAACTGTGTTAATCTGTTGCGATAAATGGTAGTCAAAGCAAAATTTTAAACTAAAATTCGAAACCACTAATAGCATCTAATTATAGCTCATCAAAAAGAGGTAATATCATGAAGAATTCAATTATACCCTCGGACATCAAAGAAGATTATCTTCAGTCAAAAGTAGATAAAAACAAAAAAATCACTTCACAAACAATTCATGGAGTTCCACTAGCAAAGTTGGATGGACCAATAGATGTAAACTCATTAAAATTTCCTTTCCCAATTTTTGGATGCTACTGTGATCAAGACACACCAGAGAATCCCTGTCCTTGTAAAAATATTCTTGTATGGTTACTGGAATCACCGATTGAAATATTGAATTCAGGCCAACGAAATTCAAAAGGACAGGAAATTTTATCTTTTATCATGCCTAAAGGTGCACAATTAGCAATCGACTTACAGATACCGATTGAGCTTGGAGAGTTAAATAGAATAGCATCTTTTGCTAAACATTGTAAAAGTAGAAATACCAAAACTCCAAGTCTTTTTTCTGAAAAAGAAGCCCCACCACCATTAGGATGGCTGAGCTTAGCTGCCACTATTGGCTGGGGCATAGGGTCATTACTTGATGATTTGTTGGGATCAGGTGAAGGTGGAAATGATAATTTTTCAGACGATTTGTCCGATTGG
>DATGUX010000218.1:0-2156 GCA_035300985.1 Fodinibius sp. | reverse complement strand
TTCGATGGCCTCCTGCATAGCACCGGCCGTTATTTCGCCCAGGACGGGAATAGAAGAGGAGGCTTTGTTGCCGCCCGGCCAAACATCAGCGGGAGAACAAAAGATATAGTTTTCGGTACCGTCTTTTTTGAGATAGCCCTTATTGACAAGAATTTTGTGATAGTGTACGGAATTGTTAGCTGACTTCATGCCGTTCAACCGAGCGGCCTCTCGATGGCTGGGCAGGCGCAGATGCCGGCGGAAGAAGGTCACCAGACTATCATAAAATTGTTGCTGTTTATCCGTAAGCTGCTCCATAGTAATAGTATTGTACGTTTGTACAACAAAGTAATAGTTTATTGGCATATTTAAAAATGCCTGAGCATTTGACTGGCTCTCCTGCCGTGGATAGCAGAGACCTGTTGTTTAGGGTTGGTTATCCGGCTCTTTTGATTCAGGAATCATAGCACCTGCCACATCAGCATGCAAAAAGAAGAAGCCGAAGAAAAGGCTGTAATGCCATGCAAATAAATAATGGAGCCTTTGCAAAACCCGCCTTGGGAGGAGTTCTACTCCTAAGACGGGAGTGAAACTCTCTTCGAAGGGTATGAATTTGGTTTTCTTTAAGAAATGATATGTTAAGTATAAATTTTGCAAAGCGCTCTAAGGCAAGAAAACAGAAATTAACATATTCTCTTTTCATTACTCTGCCACGGTATGCCGGCAATGACTCATAAATGTCCGGTGCCCCGGCCGGTCACCGCCAGCTTTTGGAAAGCTAAAAGTTATTGAGTTTAGCTAAAAAATGTACTACTGTTTATGCTTGAGGGTTAACACTACAAGCCTCTTTCAATACCAACTAATTATCTGTTTTATGGCTATTAATTTTGATAATATTGACCGGCATATTGCTAAATTTATGGAACTTTGGGGCATCCGGGCACTTCGCTATTCATTGGCGATTATCTTTATCTGGTTTGGTATCCTTAAGCCAGCGGGGGTATCACCGGCTGCTGAATTAGTAAGGAATACGGTCTATTGGGCACCTGTTTTCTCGCCTGAAATATGGGTAGATATCATTGGATGGTGGGAGGTGCTTATTGGTATTACGTTTTTGTTTCGCAAAACCATTCGATTGGCAATTCTACTCTTGGCTTTTCAGATGGTTGGTACCTTCCTGCCGCTTCTTATTTTACCTGAAGTTACTTTTCAGCTGGCTCATATGCCGTACGGGCTTACGCTTGAAGGGCAATACATTATTAAAAATCTGCTTATTATTTCTTCCGCACTGGTTATTGGAGGAACTGTACGCAAGAGGAGTGATGAATAAAGAACGGCACCATAGAGGCTTTATGTTCGGCCACTTTTTATTCTAACCCGATGCCTGCCAAAATGTAGTAGTTCAATAAGTATCTGCTGGTAAAGGGCGCGCCAGTACCGGAGAATTAGGGGTGACAGTAGGGAGTCAGTGTGGCTGTTTATATTACAGAAGGCTTTTCAGTTATATTAAAATAATCATCTCAGAGGGGTGCAAAATATGAACGATCAAACTACTGATCTCGAAAGAGATCTTAGACGGCAACACGAATTACAGTCCGGAATATCCGAAGCCTTACTTTTAGGGCTAATGACCGGTCGGACAGTTTGGGTATTGAGGCGCTTGGTTAAGTCGGGCGTCTTTCAACGCCTGTGTTCTGTAATCAGAAGACGGCTGACAAGAAGGATATTGATTGGCTTCTTAATGTTTATACCCTTGACGGGCTATGGGCAGTGGCTGCAAGTAAGTCCGACGAGTATGCCCCTGTGGGGCCAGTCGCCGCAGGTAGCAAAAATATCGCTGGGTTACCGTTCGGTTGAATTAGTTTATTTATATGGCTTTAAAACCCTGTATGACAACCAGAAGGCAGCTTTTGGCGGTGAATATTTTGGAGTATTTTGGAATCCGTTAACCGTTGAAAGAGGCCCTGTTAAGGCTTCAGGCGGCGCAGGTTACTTCTTCCGGGAGTATCCCACCATTAACGGCTCGAATATTCACTTTTCTTTGAAACTTTCCTTTAGGATAAGTGAGCACATCAGGTTGCAATATGGACATATCAGCAATGGCTTTGGCCTGTTCAGTAACCTGAATCCGGGAGTTGATAATATAGGACTGCTCCTCGTGCTTTAATCCAAATTAT
>DATGUX010000217.1:0-2026 GCA_035300985.1 Fodinibius sp. | reverse complement strand
GGAGGCGTCCATCCCGCCGCGTAGCTCATCGCAGCTTTTCCAGATGGAGCTATATAAATCACTTTTCTTAATAGCCATACGACATAAATATCTCTTGCAATTATTTTACCTGAAAATAACAGGATTTAGGAAAGGATAAAGGAATGATTGGGTACAGATAAGATAGTACTGAATAAACACGACAAATGTGATGATATATCAGCAGGAGATACTCAAGTAACTATTGATGTTGAAGCCAAAGGAATAGCTTATGAATCCTTTGATGCCTATAAACAGATGATGAAAGAATCCAGGGAAGAGTTACAAAATCACTTCTCATTTGACGCCGAATAAAGAAATTGATTCAACAAAAAGGTAAGGGGTGGGGTACTTACTACGTGCCCGGATCTAATTATGTCGATGATAGTGCACCAGTTGATTCAAAAGAAGAGTTACCCAAAGAGGTAGAAGTATTTTTGGATAATATTGGTCTCTGTCAAAACAAAAAACGGCAGTGGGATTTAGTATTCTGTTTTTTTCATTAAATCCTGCCTTCACCAGCATAGCATAGGTTAATAATCGCCCTGTTCAAATACGCTTCATGATGATTTTTATCCAACGTACTGCTTGCCAACGTCTGTAATTTTATACTGTTGATTTGGATGCGTTGGAGAATCCGGATAGGTATATTCAATCAGATCTTTTTGTAATAAGCCCTTCAGGGTTTCTTTAAAATATCCCGATCGGGAACTACCTAAGTGTTCAATAATTTCAGACCGGGAGCTTGGGCCCTTATTCAAATAAGCTAAAATCGCCCTTTCTGTCTTATTAAGGTCATATTTTTGGCCTTGGGCTCCTGCTTGGGCTCCTGCTTGGGCCCCTGCTTGGGCTCTTTCTTTTAAGCTGCTATGAATTGGCAGTTTTGCCAAAAAATAGAAGCGGTCCTCATCGGTCTCAAAGGTTGGTTCCGGAGAGCCATTTGTTTTCATGGCCTGGTAGATTTTTGGGAATCCGGTTGAACGACCTTCGGTCAGTTGCAGCTCTTTCAGGAAATCGCCAATGCGTCGGTTGCGATAGTTGCGCGCAATAATACGCTCTTCCTGCAGCATTTCGTTGTCTACCGGCGGCAGCGGGCCCGGAAAGCTGAGCACCTCAATCTTATCCAGCCGGACATTTACTTCTATCGTATTGCGCAGCTCATAGCTGCGATGGTACACGGCATTAGCCAGCACTTCTTCAATAGCAGCATAGGGATAATTATAAAAGCGGTTGGCCTGCGCTTGCCCCTCTACTTTTGCGACCTCCTCACGGATCACATTGGTTTGCAGGTATTCCAGCGCTCGGGTCAACTGCTTGTGAACAGGGCCGGTAAAGATCTTTTCCGAAAAGCGATCACCCACTTCATCCTGATAAATGATGACCTCAATTTTGGCACCCGGGAAAAACTGCTGGGGCTCATCATTAAACAGCAGGAGACCGGCATTAACAGGCGTTAGGTTTTCAATGGGACCTTTTACGATCTGCATCTGGCGGCAAAGCTCCACGAATGGGATCTCATCCGCCTGTTCAAACAGGGGACTGTCCACCTCTTGCAGAAACTCTTTCACCAGCGATAACTTGATATCGTTGACCGAAGCCTTATGGTTCATGCGGTCATCAAAGGGAATCTTGGCCGCCAGCTCGTGGAGCTTCTGTTGCTCCTGGCTATTAGCTTGAACAGTAGAATTATATCGCCGGATCCAGTGAGCCTGACCGCGGGTTTTATCCGACAGGGATACCGGGGCCTTATAGGGGCGGTTGTCCCCACCGGGACAATAAAGTACAAAAATATGCTGGTCCTGAATTTTGGTCAGTTCTGATACCGCAAAATAGGTAGGCTGAATTCTGTTGCTGAGTTCTACCAGCTTTTTCTGAATGGCATCCAGCTGATTCTTTTGCAATCCGGTGGGAGGGAGTACGGGGTTGCCATCTTCTTCATCGACGCCAATAACGATGTAACCACCGCCCAGGTTATTGATATCATTGGCAAAGCCGCACATCGTATGAA
>DATGUX010000216.1:0-4752 GCA_035300985.1 Fodinibius sp. | reverse complement strand
GGCTCCGCTCCTATTAATTCTTGCAATATTCTATTCCCTGCGCCGGTTCTTCCGGTGGGTTGCACGAACACTCACATCCTTTTTTAGCACCCGTGTTGGCCCTCCGATTACTCGATTCCTGGATCGGACCGAAGAATCCTATAAAAGGGCTCTAACCAAACTATTAGACAAAAGCGGGATGGTCGTTATTTGTGCCATCATTCTGTTTTTAATAACATTGCCCATTTTTAATTTCCTGGGGGGCGAATTTTTTCCAAAGGTAGATGACAATTCATTCATTCTGGATGTTCAGCGTGAGCCGGGGGTCAGCCTCTTTGAACTGGAGCGCTCCATATCGCAGGTAGAATCCATCATAGATAAAAACGTCCCTGAAGCCCGGCTTGTCGTTTCTGATTTCGGTGATAAAGAGGGGATCGAAGGAGCTGAAAATCCGGGAGGCTATCAGGGTACGGTTCGGGTGGAACTGGTTCCGCCGGCAGAGCGCAGGCGTTCGGAGTCTGAAATCACGGCTCAACTTCTGGATAAGTTAGACCGTCTTGCGGGAACGGAAATTAAAGAGATACAGCAGGATCCTCTGAGCCCGGAAGGTGAAAACGGACTGATCGTTCAAATCTTCGGCTACGAACCGCAGCAGAAGCAGCAACTGGCCACTGTTGTCAAACAAAAAATGCAGGATATTGCGCATATCGTCAACGTATCGAGCAGTGCCGACCAAGGCCGGCCGGAGCTTCGAATCACCATGGATCGGGAACGTATTTCGCGCATCGGCATGAGCTCCTCCCAGGTGGCGACCGCGCTGAGCAATGCCATCAAGGGGAATCTGGCAACCACCTATGTTGACAAAGGCATCGAATTTGAGGTGTTGGTTCAGCTGCAACAAAATGATAAAGCCTCCGTCAGTGATTTACGAAATCTGCAGATTGAAACTCCCGAAGGCAGCTGGGTTCCACTGTCCGGCCTGGCTCGTATCGAACGCTACCATGGCCCCACAAATATACTCCGCATCAATCAGGAACGGGTTACCGAAGTTTCCGCTGATCTTGCCGGCATTGATCTAAAGGATGCAGCCACCCAAACCCGCCGGCAACTCGATGAGATCAACTGGCCTGAAGGTTATAGATATGAGATTGGGGGATCCGCAGAAGATCAGGCCGATTCGTTTAATTATTTAATGATTGCCTTTGTGATTGCCGGAATCCTCACCTATATGGTCATGGCTTCGCAATTTGAAAGCCTGGTGGAGCCTTTTATTATTATCTTTACCATCCCACTGGCTCTCACGGGCGTACTGCTGATGCTCTGGCTTACCGGCACCTCCATCAGCGTAACTTCTATGGTGGGGTTAATTCTGCTCTCCGGCATCGTGGTTAACAACGGTATTGTCATGATTGACTATATTAAAATATTGCAGGCGCGCGCAATGGGGCGCAGCCAGGCTATTGTTGAAGGCGCGGTGCGGCGACTCCGCCCCATCCTGATGACGGCATTCACAACGGTACTTTCCATGGTTCCGCTGGCCCTGGAGTTGGGCTCGGGTTCGGAAACCTGGAGTCCTATGGCCCGGACCGTTATCGGCGGCCTGACGGTATCGACCCTGTTGATGCTGTTTGTCGTACCCTGCCTGTATAAACTGGTTAATATTATGATTGAGAGAATGGGCTTCGATGCCATTCACAAGGAGGATCCTATTGGGGATAGAAAAATTTCCGGTGCATGAAAATTAAGGCAGTTATGATGTTATATGATCCTTTTAAGCAGCCATACTCATCACATCCGGAAGAATATATAGGTTAACCGAATACTATGAAGAAATTTACCGTAGCCGGCAGCATTCTTCGACGGCCCATTACCGTTATTATGATTACCCTGGTAATTATCGGTTTCGGTGTGTTTTCTTTATCCAACCTGAAGGTCACCCTGTATCCATCCTTCAATATTCCCATACTGGCCATATCCACTGGCTACAGTAACGTTGCCCCCAAAGATATGCAACAGCTGGTAGTTGAACCTATTGAAGGTGCGGTCTCTTCAGTTGAAGGCATCGAAACGCTGGAATCTAATATCAGCAAAGGCAGTGCTTTTATCATTTTACGGCTGAAGAGCGGTATCGATATTCGCAGCACTGAGCTCAAAGTTCGGGAGAAGATGTCCCGCATCAGAAATCAGCTGCCGGAAGAAGCTGCCGACCCCGTTATTTTCCAGTTTGATCCGGAAGACTCTCCCATAATGAGTCTTAGCCTGGAATCTGACAATAAAGGTCTCGATGAGCTGAGGCGACTGGGTGTAGAGTTTATAGAACAACGAATAGAACGCCTGGATGGGGTTGCTTCGGCCGATACCCGCGGCGGTCTCGAGCGCAAAATTTTTATCAATGTCGATCCTATGTCACTGGCTCAGTACCGGCTGCTTCCGTCAGATATAGAATCAGCACTTCGTACCAATAATGTTCAGGTTCCTATCGGTGACATTCGTGCCGGCCGTAACAGTTACAGCGTAAGGGCCCGATCGATGTATCAAAATGTCGAAGAGATTAGACAGACCATCATCAAAGTTACTGATCAGGGCGTACCCATTCGCATTCGGCATGTAGCAGAAGTTAAAGACAGCTATGCCGAGATAAGCACCCTGGTTGAAATCAACGGCAAAAACAGTGTCTCCATTGAAGTCCAAAAAAAATCTGATGCCAATACCCTTGATGTAGTCAATGCCGTCAAAGAGCGGCTACCGGACATCAATGAAAACCTGCCCGGCAGTGTTAGCCTGCGCGTACTGACGGATGACGGACAAAATATTGAGAATTCTATATCCAACCTTACGCAATCAGCGCTGGCGGCCTTGGTAGTGGTCATCATCATCTTGCTTATTTTTATGGGCGGCTGGCGCATTGCGCTGGTCGTAGCTGCTGCTATACCCGTCTCGGTAACAGCCAGCTTTGCAGCCATGTATGCAGCGGGACTTACCCTGAACATTCTTACGATTACAGCGCTGGCACTGGCTATTGGCCTGCTGGTTGATAACGCTATTGTGGTATCCGAAAGCATTGCCCGGAAGCTTGAGGATGGAATTCCAAAGATGCAGGCTGCACTTGAAGGGACCAACGAAGTGGTGGGTGCCCTTTTGGGAGCTACCCTTACTACTCTCGGTGTTTTTGTACCCATCATTGGTCTTTCGGGCGTTCAGGCTCAATTCTTCGTTGAGTTTGCCGTCACTATAAGCATTGCTATTGCACTTTCTTTTCTTGCCTCTATTATTTTGGTCCCCGTACTTAGCCTTCTATTCCTTGATCAGCAGCAATTTCAAAAGAAAAACAGAGCTTCAAAAGCCATTAAGCAGCTGGAACAATGGTACATACAGTCACTTAAGTGGGTAATGCTGCGTAAATGGACCGCGGTAGTATTTGTCATCACCATTTTAGGCGGTTCATATCTGTTGTATAGCAATCTTCCGTTCGAGTTTTTCACCCAGACAGATTCAGGTCGCGTTTCAATCAGCGTTGAACTGCCATCCGGTACCAAACTGGTGGAAACGGCCCTGGTGCTGCGTGATTTCAGCAGCACTATAAATGAGGAAGAAGTGGTCGAAACGGTAATCACCAATATCGGACGACAACGCTTCACCAGCAGAACCAATGTGGGACAGATTACGGTAAATTTAGTGCCGGAGGAACAGCGTGAAATAAGTACCAGTAAATTTTCTGCAAACCTGCGCCAGGAACTTAAATCCCCCGGCGTTGATGTAAATATCCGTGGTGCGGGAGGGGGGTTCGGTGGCTTTGGCCAGGGTATTCGGCTTAGTTTAATAGGGCCCGATATTGAGGTACTCAAAGCCATCTCCAATAAGATTGAGACCGTAATGCTGGCCGATTCCAATGTAGTATCCGTTGACAACGGACGCACCGAACCAACACCCGAGCTCCATTTCCATGTCAACAGGCAGCGTATTAGTCGCATGGGTCGCTCGCTCAACGACGTAGCCAGCTCACTAAAAACACAAGCTCAGGGTACCCGCGTAGGCTTCCTGCGCCAGGAGGGCCGTGAGATACCCATTGAAGTGCGAGCCTCCGAAAGTGCCCTCACCAGTCGTGAAGAACTACTTAATCTGGAACTTGTAGAAGCCGACAGCCAGCGGGTTCCCGTAGCAGCTCTGGGCTATTTTGAAAGCGTCAAAGGGGTCAACCAGATTACACGGCGCGACCGGGAAACTATCCTTGACGTAAATATCGAAGTTGCCGGTAATATCAACCAATACCGCCAAAAGATTACGGATACTATCAGGCAGCAGGTTGTACTGCCCGAAGGTTATCGTTATGAGTTTACCGGCTCAACCCAGAGTGCCCAGGAAGGCTCGAGCGAGATCGGCTGGTCGCTGCTCTTTGCCATACTGCTAACCTATATGATCATGGCTTCGTTATTTGAGAATTTCCGGGACCCCTTCATTATCTGGTTTACCATTCCGCTGGCTTTCTTCGGGGCCCTGGTAAGTTTATGGATTACCTTCACTCCTCTCAGCGCCACCGCTTTCATCGGCATGTTTATGCTCGTAGGCATTATCGTTAACAATGGTATTGTACTGGTCGACTATATGCATCTGTACACCACAGATAACGAGCACTCAGATTCACTTTTCAACAACGCTATGGAAGCCTGCAAGCGCCGGATGCGGCCTATCTTGCTCACCGCCCTGACCACGATATGCTCAATGATTCCGCTGTCGCTCGGCATTGGCAGTGGTGCAGAAATCTGGGCGCCGCTG
>DATGUX010000215.1:0-5748 GCA_035300985.1 Fodinibius sp. | reverse complement strand
GTATTAGCATCCTGTTTGCCGGCCCGGAGAATAGCTCCGGCATCTCCCAGCTGTGCTACAGATTGGGCAGGATATGCTATCAGGATAGCACTTGTTATAGTAAGAGCTGCGGTTATTTTTCTTAACATAGCCGATCGTATTAATTGAAGATGATATTTGTTTGAGCTGATAAGATACTACCCATCAGTCACTGTAACTAATTAAGGATGTTTGGGCTCCGTTGCAACCGCTATTGCTCTTCCAGCGCGTCCAGGATGTTCAGGTAGGAGTCGTAGCGGGTGGGATCGATATGTCCCTCCTCAAAGGCCTGCATAACGCCGCAGCCCGGTTCGTGGCTGTGTGTGCAGTTATTGAATTTACAGCGCCTGCGGGCTTCCAGCATCTCAGGAAAAAACAGGGACAGTTCCCATGGTTCTATATCAACCAGTCCGAACTCACGAATACCGGGGGTATCCACAAGGTAGCCTCCGAAATGCAGGGGCAGCAGCTTGGCAAAGGTGGTGGTGTGGATACCTTTCTCGTTATAGTCGGAGACGGCGCCCGTCTTACGATTGATAGATGGTTCAATGTGATTAAGAAGGCTTGTTTTACCTACGCCCGAGGGACCTACAAATACGGAGGTATTGTCTTTTAAGTCATCCTGCAGAGGATCTAAGGAATCTTCGTCCTTGATGCTGGTCTGCAGTACTTTATATCCTAAGCTATCGTAAAGATCATTAAAATCTGTAACAAAGGCCTCGTCGTTGGCATTGGCCAGATCCATTTTATTAAGTACAATGCTTGCCGGTATTTCGTAGGCTTCGCAGGTAACGAGAAATCGATCCAGAAATCCCCGCTTGATCTTTGGCTTTTTGAGCGACTGCACCACGTAGGCCCGGTCGATATTGGCGACCAAAATCTGATTACCTTTCTTATGGTGAGTCGACTCGCGGATCAGATAATTTTGTCGCTCTTCAATCTCCTTAATGCTTCCCGATCCGTCGTCATTAATAAGAAAATGAACATAATCACCCACGGCAATGGGGTTCGTAAGGTGGTTATCCTGCAGCCGAAAGCGCCCGGGAAGCCGACAGTCAACGGTTAATGTGCTCCCATTGTTGCGATAGGCAACTTCATACCAGCTTCCCGTAGATTTTACAACCCGTCCTTTATAATTCAAATACTTTATTTTATTTATTTAGCTTAGCGTATCAAAGGGCTCTTTAAAGAACTCCCCAAACGATGTTCTGACGATTATCGGGACGAATGTTTTTGCATCTTTCAACTCGTCCGTTTGTTTCCTGACTGGCCAGCACGGTCGTGAACCTATTTCAAAGGTCTCTTAAAGATATAAAAAAGTCCATTCGATATTACTTTTAATCTAAGAGATCTATGAAATACTAAAAATCTTTTAAAGTCCGCTGCTAATTGGATGCTAAGTCTTTGTGAATATCCGCGGCAAAGGCTTCAATCATTGTCTCATTAAAAACGGGGATATCCTGCGGATTACGGCTGGTTATCAGACCTTTATCAACGACCACTTCTTTATCCTTCCAGTTGACCCCTGCGTTAATCAGGTCGGTGCGGATAGAGTGATAGGAAGTCATGGTACGGCCGTTTAGCTCGCCCGTTTCAATTAGAAGCTGCGGACCGTGACAAATGGCGGCCACAGGTTTGCCTGCATGCAGAAAAGCAGCTGCAAACTGAATAGCCTGGTCATTGGTACGCAGCTTATCAGGATTGAGTACGCCGCCCGGCAGCAACAATGCGTCGAAGTCCTGCGCATTGGATTCGTCCAGAGGGGTATCTACCTCAAATTCGCTGCCCCAATGCGTATGCTTCCAGGAAGAAACCGTCATGAGCTCCGGAGAAATGATAAAGGTTGTGGCTCCGGCTTCTTCGAGGGCTTTGCGCGGCTCGGTAAGCTCAACCTCTTCAAAACCATTGGTGACTAAAATAGCAATATTTTTGTTGTTTAGTTGGGTGCTCATAATAATAGGATTAGCGTTTGGCTTTGTTATGTGTCCTGTTTTCTAAATGATATTGGGCTAAAAATTGTTCCCTAAACTACCTTTTAGTGAATGCTACCAAAGTTATGGGAACATAAGAGGCAGAATCATACTTTAATCTTACAGATGTGAGTGTGTAGCTAACGCCAAGAAAAAGGGAGGATTATGAATGCGATAGGTTATATTCTAATTGTTGCTATCGTTATCTGGGGTCTTTGGTTTACCTATTCAAAGTTCAGAGTTATTGAAAAGGGCACCTCCAAGCGGCAAAAGCGTATTGATGAAGATATGAGGGTTAGGAAAAAAAGGAAGCAGGATGATGATATGTAAAGGCGGAAGTGCTGTTTCCTGCGCTATAGCTTGGTCATCAGTTTTTTGAATGCTATCGGTTTCCCGGATCGGATAACTTTTCTGTGAAAGATTCATTATGAATCTTTGCAAGACTTGCCTATTCACGATGGATGAAGGTGCGCCAACGAATGCGAAAAAACTGGTCTGTATCAAAATCCCGGCGAGGCAGTGGCAGGGATAAATATTCGGTTTTGGAGATGGTTTAAAAGGTTAAATCTGTAACCTTAATTGTGATGAACCAGGCCTGATGCTGCTGCTTCATCCAGCAGCCAGTAGAGTTTGCCGGCGGCAGGATCTATTAACTGTGCGGGCAACTTGGAGGGTTGTGAAGGGCCCTCCAAGACATTATGAAGTACCTGTGCTTTGCTATGGCCGAAGACCAGAAACATCACGCAGCGGGCGTTGTTGAGCAGCGGGGCAGTCAGCGTGATGCGATACTGTTGCTGTTCTTCCAGGAATACCGGGGCTACCCATTTTTTCTGCTCATTGAGTACCTCCGTTTCCGGAAAGAGAGAGGCCGTATGGCCATTTTCGCCCAGTCCAAGCAGGACAAAATCAAAGCGGGGAAGGGGGCTTTGGTTCCAGACTGAAGCCAGGGAGTCGCCATACTGTTTGGCTGCCGTTTCGGGCGATCCTCCGGTGGGAATAGGGTGTATTTGATCGGAGGGAACGGGCACATGGTCGAGCAGGCACTCTCGGGCCATGCGGGCATTGCTTTGGGGATCATCGGGCGGGACAAAGCGCTCATCGCCCCAAAAGATAATGACATCTTTCCAGGGAATCTCGCTGCGAAAGCGGTCGGAAGCCAACAACTCGGACAGGCGCTGCGGAGAGCTTCCGCCGGAGAGGGCCACCGTGAATCGCCCCCGTTTTTTTACAGCTTCTGTAGCTTTCCGTTTGAAAAGAAGCGCAGCGGCTTCGCTTAGTTTTACAGGATCTGGATAGGTTTGAACAGTCATTCTTATTCGTTTTGATCATTCTTAGTAGTGCTGAGCGGCAGCATCACCCAGTGATTGCCATCTTTAGCAATCAGGGCTTCGGCATCTTCGGGACCCAGCGTACCCGCTTCGTAATTAGGGAAATCTAAGGGGATAGTTGATTCCCATACATTAATGATAGGCATGAGGATGTCCCAGGCAGCCTCAACCTGGTCGTCGCGCATAAAGAGTGTAGCATCGCCCTCCATTACGTCCAGCAGCAGGGTTTCATAGGCTTCCGGCGGTTCTTCACTGTAGGTTTGGTCGTAGTTGAAGGTCATATCGACGGGATTTAACAGCATCTCCAGTCCCGGTTGTTTGGCCTGGAAGCGAAGCCGCATTCCTTTTTCCGGCTGAATGCTTATGATCAGGCGATTGGGGTGCCAATTTTCGAGTGCTTCTTCCGGAAAGGACTTATGTGGAACGGGGCGAAACTGAATAGTGATGACAGAGGTTTTCTTGGGCATACACTTGCCGGTACGAACATAAAAGGGGACATCCTGCCAGCGCCAATTATCTACAAAAAACTTAAGAGCAGCATATGTTTCCGTTTGGGAATCGGGGCTTACTCCATCCTCACTGCGATAGCCCTGTACCTGCTTGCCCTGCATCCATCCGGGGGCGTACTGGCCTCGAACAGCCACCTGGTTGATCTCTTCTTCATCGTATTTTCGCAGTGCGTGCAGTACATCCAGTTTTTTATTGCGCACTTCATCAGCATCAAAGGAGACGGGCGGCTCCATAGCCACCAGGCAAAGCAGCTGCAACAGGTGGTTTTGGATCATGTCGCGCAGGGCACCGGCGTGCTCATAATATCCGCCGCGGTGGCCAACCCCGACCTGCTCTGATACGGTAATTTGTACATGATCGATATAATTTCGATTCCAGACAGGCTCAAAGAGAGCGTTGGCGAAGCGGAATACCATGATGTTTTGGACCGTTTCTTTGCCTAAGTAATGATCAATGCGATAGATCTGGTGCTCATCAAAGTCGCGGGTGAGCAGTTCGTTTAACTTTTTTGCGCTCTCCAGGTCGCGCCCAAAGGGCTTTTCAACAATCAGGCGGGCGTGCTCTTTATCATCGGCTATGCCGGAACCGCTCAGCGTCTGGGAGATATCTGCGATGAAGCGGGTGGGTACAGACAGATAAAAAAGCCGATGCACTTTCTTTTCCGTTTCCTCATCAAACTCTTCTATGGTCTCAGCTATTTTTTTGCACGAATCCTCCTCGGTAAAGTCTCCCTGCTGATATTCAATATGATCTTCGAATTCCTTCCAGCTATCGTTGTCTGCTTTGCCGCGGCGCGAAAATTTATCGACACCTTCCAGCAGATGCTCGCGAAATTTATTGCGACTCATCTTTTTAATATCCAGACCAATTATTAAAAAGTCTTCGGGGAGCCTGTTATCCAGGTAAAGGTTATAAAGGGCCGGAACCAGCTTGCGCCAGGTTAAGTCGCCGGCCGCTCCGTAAATAGAGATGGCTACCGGCGGGATCTTTTGCAGTGCATTCATAACGGTCTGTTTGTTAGTTACTGTTCCATTGCGTGTGGAAGGTGCCTTTGGCATCAGTGCGTTCGTAGGTATGCGAGCCGAAATAATCGCGCTGCGCCTGGATCAGGTTGGCGGGCAGCCGGCCGCTGCGGTAGCTGTCGTAATAAGCCAGGGCTCCCGTTAGTCCCGATGCAGGAATACCGAGCTCAGCCGCTTTTTTAATCACCTCGCGAAGACTGCTCTGGCGGCCTATCAGTTCTTGTGAGAAGTTTGGAGCTACCATCAGATTGGCAAGCTTCGAATTTTCCCGACAGGCTTCAGCGATATCATCCAGCAGCGCCGCACGGATGATACAACCGCCGCGCCAGATAATTGCTATATCTTCAAAGTTAAGCTCATACTCATATTCTTCGGAAGCCGAGCGCAGCAGCGCCATCCCTTGGGCATAGGTGGCAATGAAGCTGAAATACAGGGCTTCTTTCAGCTTATCGATGAACTCATCTTTGTTACCGTCAAAGTTTGCCTCGGGACCTTGTAATATTCCTTCAGCCTTTAAACGCTCATCTTTATAGGCAGACATATCGCGCATGGCAACGGCCAGATCAATATTATGCAGCGGCACTTTTAGATTCATGGCGTCCTGGGAGGCCCACTTTCCGGTTCCCTTTTGTTTGGCACTGTCCATGATGGCATCAATAAGGAGGCCATCGCCTTTGTCGTCGGATTGAGCAAATATATCGGCGGTAATTTCCATTAAATAGGAGGACAGCTCACCCTCATTCCAGTCCGAAAACACGTTTTGGATGCGCTCATTACTGAGGCCTAAGCCGCGCTTCATAATATCATAGCATTCGGCGATGAGTTCCATAAGGCCGTATTCAATGCCGTTATGCACCATTTTTACATAATGACCCGCCGATCCCGGACCCAGCCACCGCA
>DATGUX010000214.1:0-18909 GCA_035300985.1 Fodinibius sp. | reverse complement strand
CTTATACAGATCGGCATAGTTTTGAATAAGGCCTTCCGTTACCAGTTGATCCACTATCTTTTCGCCCAGTCCCTCGATATCCATGGCATCGCGAGAGGCAAAGTGGGCGATTCGCTGACGGATCTGCGGCGGACATTCAGCGTTGGTGCAGCGCCAGTCAACATCATCACCGAGTTTGGTTAGCTGATGGCCGCAGGCCGGACAGTTTTCAGGCATCCGGAAGGCCTCCGGTCGGCCGCTGTCTTCGGGATTCACAACGCCGACTACCTGTGGAATAATTTCACCTGCCTTTTCTACGATAACCTGATCGCCTATACGGATATCCTTTCGGTGGATTTCGTCTTCGTTATGCAGGGAGGCTCGTTTTACGGTAGTACCTGCCAATTCTACTGCTTTAAGCTCGGCCACGGGTGTTATTTTGCCGAGCCGGCCCACTTGAAGCTTAATATCTTTGATCGTTGTTGTTGCCTGTTCGGCTTCGAATTTAAAAGCAATGGCCCAGCGCGGTGCTTTGGAGGTGCTGCCCAGTTCTGATCGGAATTTATCCTCATTTACCTTTATCACAACGCCATCCGTTTCAAAAGGCAGTTCATGGCGCAGTTCTTTCCATTCTTCAATAAGCTGATGAACTTCCGAAATATGGGCACATTTTTTATAGTGCCGGCACAGCGGCAGGCCATAATCACTAAGCAGCTGCATCTTCTTGAGTTGCGTGAGCGAATCATTTTGTTCGCCGGGCAGCAGATCAAAGCTAAAAAAGCGGATCGGGCGGCGGGCGACCTCACGGGGATCCTGCATTTTAAGCGATCCTGCCGTGGAGTTGCGAGGATTAGCGAAGGTGTTCAGGCCCTGTTCTTCACGATGCTCATTGAGGCGCGCAAAGGCTTCTCGTTCCATATAGGCTTCGCCGCGAATTTCAAGAACGGCCGGCGGATCATCTTTTAACCGCAGCGGAATATCTCTGATAGTCTTTATATTCTGCGTGATATCGTCGCCGCTTTCGCCATCGCCGCGGGTAGCTCCTAAAACGAGTTTCCCTTCTTCGTATCGCAGGCGAAGGGAGGCTCCGTCAAATTTAAGTTCAGCAAGATAGTTAAAATCGGCATGACCCAAACGCTCGCGAACGCGACGATCAAAATCGCTAAGCTCTTCTTCATTATAGGTATTGTCGAGGCTGAGAAGGGGAACGGGATGCTGAACCGTTGCAAAGTCACTGCTGGGCTCTCCGCCTACGCGTTGGGTCGGGGAAGCGGGATCCTGCAGGTCAAACTTATTTTCCAGCTGATCAAGTTCTTTTAGGTATTCATCAAACTTTTTATCGGATATAAAGGGTTGCGCCTCCTGATAATAGGCTTCATTAGCATCTTGGAGCAGTTCGCGTAGCTCTTGGATGCGCTGGCGGGCTTGTTCCTTGTCCATAAATGGTGCTAAATCACTTTTGAGTTTTAAGCTGATGAATGACGGAAGGCGGCGGTACGTCCATATCCAGGGTGTCGGGTGCGGGCCGGCTCCATTTGGAGCTCTTCTCAAAGAACGATCGGCTGAGTTCTATGCGCCCGGTCTCAGCATTATAGAACTGTTCTTTTAAATTGGATATACGGTGCCCGTTCAACAGTAAAATAAGGTGCTCAAGTTTGCCGCGAAACTGAAAGCTATTCACAAATTTGAAGGCTATGGCTTCCCCCTGATCAATCCAGTAAGGATTTAATTCATCGGAGAGATCGGTATAAACCCGTATAGGCTCCAGCTTATCATAAGCAGCGTAAACAACTACTGCTAAAGTATCAGCGAGGCCGTCGGATGAGGAACTTTCTGCGGTTGAGAGGACGCTGTCACCATCGGTAAGGGCTACGGTATTTAATTGATTAGAATCGCCGGTGGTTTCAGCCGGCAAACTGCCGGTGGAGCTGCCCGTGGTGGGGGTTTGAGTCATAAAGAAGAACCAGTAGATCAGAAAAGCGGCCGCAATGAGCAGCACCACTGCAACGATAATACTTATTTTCTTTTTATTCTTTGAGCTTTTGGCCGGTTGAAATTGAGATCCCAGATTGGCCCAGTCTACAGAGTGAATATCTTCGGAATCCAGCACGGAACTATCCGGCTGTTTGGTCGCCGGGGGCGGCTCTTGAGGAGGCTTGGCTGTTTGTTCCTGCTGTTCATTTTTTGCATCCGGCTGCGGCTCCTTTTGATCTTCTTCCTCATCCTTGCGCGGCGGAGCTTCATCTGAGCGCTCCTCATCATCTATGAGCGAGCCGGCATAGCCACCCTTTTCGGCTTTATTAAGTGCGTATATGATCTTGCGGTCTTCAATGGCAAGAGCTTTGGCGTAGGTGCGGACATAGCTCCGGATATAGGTACTTCCATTACCCATATCGGAAAAGATAGAGTCATCTTCAATGGCAGCAAGAATGTGGCTCGGTATTTTAGTAGACTGCTGAATTTCTGTAAGGCTGATTCCCCGGTTTTCCCGGATCGTCGCCAAATCATGTCCAAGTGATGGCATAGCTGAATGTACGGTTTGGTATCATAAAAGGCCTTTTATAATAAGGCTAAATCTAAGCAAATATGACGGTTGGTAAAAGTCTTTTGGCCGGTAAAAAAATACTGTAAGGATGAGCTCCTTTTTAGATCTTACTTTATAAAAGGGAAATTGTTCTATGAATATATTAGGCCTGCGCTTACTCAACAAGCTGTCATCGATCGCCTTTCCGAAGGTTTGTGTGTGCTGTGGAAGAGAAAATACCCGTCAGCAGCGGAAGCTGTGCTCCTTCTGTCTGCAGGAGCGCTTCCAGGACGCCAATCCCCATAACGCACCGGCCTCGGGCGATACGCTCCTTCCCAACGGAGTGATCTTTCAGCATGCCCTTTGGCAATTTGATAAGGGCGGGGATCTTCAGGATCTGCTTCACCTGTTGAAATATGAGCGCCTTACCGCTGTAGGCGTTGATTTGGGACGAAAACTTGGAGAGCGTAGCCGAAAGCACCCATTATTGAATGAGTATCTGAGCCAAGACAACACCGTGCTTCTGCCGGTTCCGCTGCATTACCTGAAGCTTCGCTACCGTGGATTTAATCAGGCCTTTAAGGTGGCCCGCGGATTTCAGGAGGCCTGGCCTGATCTTGAGATCTGTAGTTTGAAAAGCGTTGTCCGATCTAAAAACACGCGCACACAAACCGGATTCAGCCTCAAAAAGCGTCGGCAGAATATGGTAGATGCCTTCAGAGTGGATGATATATCCGCAATCAAAAATAAAACAGTAGTCATTGTAGATGATGTTTTTACCACCGGATCTACCAGTTTCGAGCTTGCTCGCACTGTTTTGACCAGCGGTGCGGAAGCAGCAGGCATTCTTACCGTTGCCCAGGCATAATTTTTGACAGATAATTCATTTTTTCCCAAAAGAAAGATATTTTTAGGGTTATGGACAGGTCTAACAAACAGCGTCAAAATTTATATCTGGAAACCAAGCTGGGCATCATAACCCAAACGGGCGACTGGTTTCATACCACAGCCGATCATATTAAGCGGTTTGTGCCCGGGCTGCTTAAAAAACGTCCCCTTGATCAGCTGGTGCAAGAAGCCGTAGCTTGGGTGCGCAGCGCCGATAGTCTGGCCCTAACGCTGCTTCTTATCCTGCTGATGGTTATTCCCCCCTTATTTGCCGTCGTTATTGCGGTAGCCTTTCACTTCTTTTGGTATCGGTTTAAAAGTGGCTTTGTGACGATCTATACGGGGAAGCTGCTCAAGTTTATGAATACTGATGGCTACCTGCTTATTACCTCTCTGATCATTATCAGCTATCTGGGCCTGGACGGACGGTATATTGCCGGTGGCGTAGGACTGGCCTTCTTTTTTCTGATGAAGCTGGGACTGCTGAAGGGCCTGTGGGACAAAATTGATGAACATAAGTCGGATGAGCTTTCATTGAATGATCGTATTTTTAAAATGGTTCTAATAAAATATGCCATGCATTACAATATAGCACCAACTGAAGTACAAAATATGGAAGAAAAATTTAAGGAACTGGCAACGAGCAGGAAGAGGGGAAAGAATTAACGTGGCTTCAACGAATATATATTTGGTTCGACACGGAGAAACTGATTACAATCTGAAAAATAAGATGCAGGGAAGGGGAATTGATGCTCCTCTGAATGCCACTGGGGACAGGCAGGCCCGTGCGGTTGCTACTTATGCCCGGAACCTGAATATTGAACATCTTTATAGCAGCAGCATGAAGCGCGCTTGCGAAACAGCCCGTGCCGTTGGAAGTCTTTGTGGGTTAGAACTGATCACACATCGTGACCTTGACGAAATGGATTTTGGCGTACTCGAGGGTTGTCCAATCGATGAAATAAAGCCGGAGCTGCAAAAGCTTCGCAAAAACTGGGAGGCAGGAGAGCTTGGCCTTGCCGCAGAGTCAGGGGAAAGTCCCCGGATGGTACTCCGGCGGGCCGCTAAACGGGCGGAACAGATTATCCGGGAACAGCACCGGTCGAATTTATTGTTTGTGCTGCATGGTCGGCTCCTGAGGATTTTGCTCTCACATTGGCTGGGATACGGATTAGCACAAATGCATCGAATTAAACACAGCAACGGTGCGATATATCACCTGCAGTGGGATGGCAGCCGCTTTGAATCTGTTTACCTGCATAAAACCGAACATTTAGAAGATATAAAATCAGCGGTTTCGAGCTAAAAGCTGCTTCAAAACCGATTTCAGCCGCAAATGGTTAATTTATTTATGAGCGAAATTATAATCCCGTGCAGTTATGAGTGATAAAGTACGCAGCATGTTTTCTGATATTGCCGATGATTACGATCGGGTCAATACCATCCTTTCCTTTGGGGTGCACCATGCCTGGCGAAGTAAAACTATTCGGCTGAGTGGAGCCCAGGAAGGTGATCACGTGCTGGACTGTGCTACCGGCACCGGCGATCTGGCGTTAAAGTTTAAGGAGAAGGTTGGCGAAACCGGTTATGTACTGGGGACCGACATTTGTAAGGCGATGATAGAACATGCTCCGGCTAAAGCCTTGGAAAGCGGCCTGCAGGTAGATTTTGAAGTAGCTGATGCTATGGATCTTCCCTATGAAGATAATCGATTCGATATTTCCAGCATCGCCTTTGGTATCCGAAATGTGGATGATCCGGTGCAAGTGCTGCGCGAGATGGGGCGCGTTGTTAAACCCGGCGGAAGCGTTGTTGTGCTTGAGTTTGGCCAGCCAAAAGGATTATTAAAGTATCCTTATGAACTGTATAGCCAGCATATAATGCCGGCTGTAGGCGGTTGGATTAGCGGAAACCGTGAGGCCTATACTTATTTACCCCGTACGAGTGCACAGTTTCCGGCAGGCAAGCATTTTATAGCACTCATGAAAGAATCCCAAAGCTTCGCGTCATGGCATGCGGAGAAGCTAACGGGTGGTATCGCATATATTTATGTGGGTACCGTTCAATAAATAATGTATATTTAACCCAATTTTATCCACAATAAACATATTTAAATAATTTTTGATATGTCAGTAATTGAAATTGAAGCAATTAAGAAGGTGTTACCGCACCGATATCCCTTTCTGCTTGTTGACCGTGTGCTGGAGCTTGAAGAAAAAAGGATTCTTGCCCTAAAGAATGTGACGGCCAATGAAAATTTTTTCAACGGCCATTTCCCGGGCCGACCAATAATGCCGGGAGTTCTTCAGGTAGAAGCTATGGCCCAAACCGGCTGCATTATGCTTACAGAAAATCATATTGAAGATCCAGATAACAGCTTAATTGTCTTCACCAACATTAACAAAGCTAAATTTCGAAAAACCGTTGTGCCGGGCGACCAGCTTATGATGGAAGTCTTTCTTACCAATCGGCGTCGTAACTTCACCACTATGGATGGAACAGCCACCGTTGACGGAGAAGTTGTATGCGAGCTGGAGGCCACCTCGGCTATCGTACCTAAAGAAGAGTGATTATGAGTACGCAATCAACATCCAACCGACCTGCAAAAGTAACAACCCAGACCGTCATTGAAATGAAGCGGGAGGGACAAAAGATAAGCATGCTTACCGCTTATGATTATACGATGGCCCGGATTCTGGACCAGGCAGGCATCGATATTCTCTTGGTCGGCGACTCTGCCAGCAACGTCATGGCGGGTTATGATACCACCGTGCCGATGACGCTCGAGCATATGATTTATCATGCCTCGTGTGTAGTTCGGGGAGTGGATACGGCCCTTGTTATAGCCGACCTGCCCTTTATGAGTTATCAGGTTACGCCTCAAGAAGCCCTGGAAAGTGCCGGGCGTATGATGAAGGAGGCCGGAGCTCATGGTGTAAAGCTGGAAGGCGGCCAGCCGGTTGTTGAAACCGTCACGAAGATTGTAGAAGCCGGTATTCCTGTAATGGGGCACCTGGGACTGACCCCGCAAAGTATTTATCAGTTTGGCACCTATCAGGTTCGGGCAAAAGAGGAGACGGAAGCCGAAGGCCTGATTAAAGATGCGAAGGCACTGGAAAAAGCCGGCTGCTTTTCGCTGGTGCTGGAAAAAATTCCAGCAAAGCTTGCAGCCCGTGTGAGTGCAGAAGTGTCTATTCCCACCATCGGTATTGGTGCCGGAGCTGCATGTGACGGACAGGTGCTGGTGGTCCACGATATGCTTGGATTAAATAAGGAATTTAACCCGCGCTTTCTGCGTCGCTATGCTGATTTAAATACCGGTATGACTGAAGCTGTACAGCAGTATATCAGTGATGTAAAGGCCGGTAACTTTCCCAATGAAGACGAACAATACGAGTAGATTTTATGGATTCTTCCGCTAATGAACCGCTTATTTTAGTTTGTAACGATGATGGTATTTTTGCCCCCGGCATTCGGGCCCTGGCCGAAGTAGCCGATGAGTTTGGAGAGGTGCGGATTATAGCACCTGATCGCGAGCAAAGTGCCGTGGGCCATGCAATTACTTCAAAAAGACCACTTCGCTCACGTGCTTTCCAAATTGATGAAAAATTTAGTGGGCAGGCCGTGAGTGGTACGCCGGCCGATTCGGTTAAGCTGGGCCACGATCAGCTGATGGACCGCCGCCCCGATTTGGTGGTGAGCGGCATTAATCATGGCAGTAATGCAGGCGTTAATATCCTGTATTCCGGTACCGTAAGCGCCGCAACGGAAGGTACCATATTAGGCTATCCATCCATAGCTGTAAGCTGTACGGATTTTGACGAAGAAGCTGATCTCAGCGGTGCACAAGATGCTGCCCGAAAGGTGATCCGCTATGTGCTGAATCAAGGACTGCCAAAAGGGGTCGCTATGAATCTCAACGTGCCGGCCGGACCGCTAAAAGGAATCAGGTGGGCACGACAGGCTAACAGCCGCTATGTGGAAGAGTTTGAAGGGCGTGTAGATCCCAATAACGAATCCTATTACTGGCTGACCGGCCGGCTGGAGCTGCTTGATGAAGGCGATGACCTCGATATCAGCTTTCTTGAAAAGGGCTATGCTTCACTGACGCCCATTCAATACGATATGACAGCCTATTCACTGCTGCAGAACGTAAAGGATATAGAACTGTAGCACTTGAAATAAAGACTCGTATTTTAATTATCCCCTAAATCAGGTTAGGTCAAAAGAAGGAGACCTCTTCTTATCGATATCTGAATAACTTTCGGTCTCTTGAGGTTGTTTTGCGTTAAAGGAATGATGTATAAATTCCATTCAGGCCTGATCTAATGTCCCTTCTCTTCAAGCATTTCAGCAATTTGAAGCCAAAAGGCATTAAATAACGGCTGACGCTCCTCTTTAACACGCAGATTCATCTGCTCCAGATGCGAGATATTAGTCGTTTTAATATGCTGGCCCCATTTCGCGCTTTCCACAGAAACCATGCCGTCATTCAACCCTTCCTGTTCATAGACATAACTATTTTGATAGCGGCTCATTACTTTGATAGATTCAGAGGTTCCTTTGCCTACGGCTGCGCTATATGAGTAGTATGGAATTCCCGGGATATCTTCTATCGCCGGGTTGAACTCTTCCATCACATAGCTGCGGGTAAGCTGGGCCGCTGAACCTACGGAATCGCTTTGAGTATGCGGATAGATGCGGCCGCCTATCCAATCCAGAAAGTCGGCTAATTTACTGCGGATGGTGTCCGGCGTTTGCAGCGTCAACTCGGCCAGCGAGGTACCGTGGTGGGGAGTAGATATGCTTGTAAAGGAAGCTACTTTCGGTGCAATGTCCAGCTTGGCCAAAGCGTAGCGAATGTCCAGCCCGCCCATGCTGTGGGCTATAATATTTACTTTATCCAGCGACTGTTCTTCGGTAAGCTGGTGGATGAGTCTTTGCCAGCTGCGGGCGCGAATTTCAATGGTGGCATAGGGAACAATATTAGGAGCAAAGGTAAGTACGTTATGCGAGCGCAAGAGCATGGCCACATCGTACAGCGGCGATGGCTTTACAAGAGAAGCAATGGCGCCATAGCCATGGCACAGCAGCACAGGATTGTTTAGAAAGATTGTTTTAGGCTCGGGAAATTCACTCAGCTGAAATTTCTTGAGCCACAGGTCAGTATCAAATTGTTCAAGCATATCAGGAATTTATTTTAGGGGGCGGAACAAGCTCAATACCCGCTCTTTTTAGTTCCGGGAGCTTCTGTTCGAGCCAGCTCAGGGTCGTCTCATTACCCTTAATAATGGCAATGGTCTGCGATTGAGAGGGGCTTAGTTTATCCAGTTCATTCATAAAGGAAGCTTTGCCGAGTCCCTGATGCAGCTGCAATGCCTGACGAGCATCGATGAATGTTAAACTGGTTTGAGCAATAACTTTTTGAGATGATGCGGATGATTCGCTTTTTGGGCTGATCAGCAAAAAATGTGCGTTGGGCAATAGGTTCTCAAACTGATTGAGCCGGCGTTTTACCGTAGCTGATCCGAGGCGGAATAGATCTTTATGATCCTCATTTTGTATCCAGAAAAGCAGGCGGTTATATTGTCCTGCATATGTTTTCAGCAGCTCGTTAGCCTGCATAGGATGCTTGGTTGTCAGCACAATAGGAATGGGTTCGCCAAAGCTGGTCAGCATATTGAGCAGCTCTTCATCCGGAGGCTCATTGAAAAGTACCATAATGCTGGCTCTGTTCTTCCGGAGCTGCAGATCAGCGTCGGTTTCCAGCCTGATGGTGCGAAAGATTACCCCCTTATGGTATAAATGTATATTGACATCTCGTTCGGGAAAGGTGACCTGAGCGGGCGTGGAAACCCCCAAAGGACGGAAGCTGCGATTTAGTGTGGCGTGCAGCTGGGTTTTAGAGAATGCTTTAGGCAGTGCTACTTCGTATATCTTACGCTGAAAGCTTGAACCGGCTTCCACCGTAGTCAGCTCTATCTGTTGGCGGTCAATGCTAAAGCTTTGCAGCTGCTGTTCGATGAGCGAGTCGGCTTGAGCAGCGGATTTAAGCTGCCGGGCACTTTCGTCTGAAACTTCCCAAAGAAAATACCCGCTCACTAAGCATGAAATAAAGAGGAGCAGGACGATAAGTCGTTTTTTTGTACGTTCTTCCAACCTATAACCGGATAATTTTATTAATAATCTATTGCTGCAGTAATAATTCTTATTGAGTTGTTAATTTATCAAAAAAACAGCATAATAGCGTGCCTAATGCAATAGAATAATTGATAAAGGGAACAGAATAACGAATATGTCATATCATTTTGCCCGGGTAACATCAGCTCAACAGATTACGTCCTTCCACCGGCTTCCGTTTCGCCTCTATGAAGACTACCCTTGCTGGGGACCACCATTTCGTTTTGAGATTGAAAATATCTTTGATCCGGACCATAATCCCTTTTTTGAAGAAGGCGAGTGCGAACGTTATTTGGTCCAGCGCGACGACCGGGTAGTGGCGCGCTTTGCACTGATGAATACGCCGGCCCGGGATAAAGTGCTGGATCCCAAGATGGGTGGCATTGGCTTTATAGAGATGGAAAATGATGAGGAGCTTGTGCAACAGATTATCCGTTTTGCACAGGATTGGCATCAAAAGAGAGGCTATAACGCCATGCGCGGACCCATCAATTTTGGCGAGAATGATACCTTTTGGGGGCTGCTGGTAGAAAATTATGACGAGCCGCCCGTTTATGGCATGTTTTATCATCCGCCTTATTATAAAAAATTGCTGGAAGCGACCGGAGCCCAAAAGCTGGATGATCACTGGAGTTACAAACGACGATTTGACAAGCCCATCCCCGAGCGTATGCGGCGGATTGTTGATCGCATCGAAAGTAAGCCCAGCGTAACGGTTAGGATGATAGATAAGAAAAATATGCAACGTGAAGGTGAATATATCCGGGATATTTATAATGATGCATGGAGCAACCAGGATATTGCTGAGCGTGAGGGTGAGTTTACGGAGCTCACCCGGGAGACGGTCCGCGAAATGATAACAAAGCTGAAGCCGGTACTCATTCCTGAAAGTACGCTTCTCGCTTTTGTGGATGGAGAGCCGGCCTCATTTGTGGTTTGCGTACCTGATCTGAATGAAGTGTCCAGGGAAACGGGTGGGCGGCTGCGATGGTGGCACTATCCCAAATTGCTTTGGTTTAGGCGGCGCGCCAAGCACTTGCGATCGCTGGTTTACGGTACCAAACCAAAATTTCGGAAGATGGGACTTGAAGCGCTCACATTGACGCGGGGAATCCAGTTTACAAGAAAAGAGGTGCCCAGTCTGGAGTATCTGGAGGGCGCATGGGTGAGCGAAAAGAACTGGCTGATGCAGCGCAGCCTCGAGGCTTTAGGCTGCCGCCATCACAAGACGCACCGAACCTATAAATGGGAGTTTTAACCCGATCTATTCACCGGAAATACTTGGGGATGTGAATTTTTGGGAATCTCAAACTAAACTACGTTCAATACCTTTAAAAGGGCAATAAACGGTATAACATTTGTCCCGAAAGCTATCGGGAGCCTCTCTTCGTTCGTTATCGGTATGACACAGGGTTTTTCAAAGGTCCCTATGGGATAACCGATGCAGTACTTCTCCAATAATTTAAAAATCTCTTTCTATGGCAAGTTGAAGCATCCGCTCTTGCTTAAAGTCCTCAAAATTTTTTCCATCAAGAAAGCCTAATATTTCTTGACACGAAAGGCCTATATCGAGAAGTATTTTTCTTGTTTTATGCAGCATACAGCAGTTTCTTGGAGCGGTCTACTTCTTGTTGAAAAATAGAATTTCTGAACTTTCTTAGATGATATAAGTCAACGGGTCGACCATAGATTTGCTCGAGTTCTTGTTTGAAATCTATGAATTGATCAAAAGCTCCCTCAAAAGCCTGACGATCAAATTTAACAATGAAATCAAGATCACTGTTGTCAGAGAAATTATCAGTTATGGCAGACCCAAACAGATATAGTTTTTTTTACCTCATACTTTTTACAAAGCTGCTGAAGTTATTCCGATTGAAAATTTATTTTTGTTGTCATAATTATCCATCTGCTTACTGGCTGTAACAAATCTAATCAAATTTGACAGTCTTTTCTCTTTGTCGCGAAATGGGTCAAGTATTTTTGCTGTATAACGGTCTTATGCTTAAGCAACGGTCGGATAAATTGAATGGTAGGCGATGAAAAACACCGGAAACTTGTAAGAATGGGGAGGGCTGGAGATCCGAGGGTTATGGCCGTCTGATGGCTGATTGGTTTCAATAAGAGCAAAATAATCGGCTACCATTTGTGAAACAGACGTTCCTTTTACTTTGACTCGCTTCTTGGCTCGCCGAATCAGAGAGTCATCTATTCGAAGTGTTAGTTTATTTATTCATAATAAGGCGTTTTTTTTATTAAGCATACGTCATATTAGCGCGAAAAAGCAAGGGATATTCCGTTTATAGTAACGTCTCACCCTTGTGGAATCCCGGTGGGCTGCTATGTAGTACTCCGCGGGGGGAGCACTTAAGCTAAGCATTTTCAATCTGGAATAGTCATTTGTTTATTATTTGCCTTCCATTACCTCGCTAAGGTCAGCCAACATGCGTTGCAAGCTGTAAAAGGGGAGTATCTTATTCCGTAAGGCAGAAATTATTGATGATTTAATAAACATCATTTTCCCCAGGTTGCGAGAGTCTTTCTGGGCCTTTTCCGCTCGTCCTTTTTGACGGCTTTTGTATAGTTTTAAACCGTAATTAATGTGTGCTTTATCCACGCGGGAAAGCTCATCAACTAAGGCTGCAGCAGAGTCCATTGCCATTGATGCTCCAACTCCTGCCGTAGGTAAAAAGCCGGTTGCAGCATCTCCGAGTAATACTACATTTTTTTTATACCATATGTGAGATCTGCAATCTTGAAACTCCCAAAAGAAAGGCTCATTATTTTCGTCAAAAGAATGCAATGCCTGGCGGGGCAGCTTATAATTGGAAGAAATACTTTCTTTAACTTCTGACCTAAAAACATTCAGCCCTTTTTTCTTAATATTATCAACCGGACCACCCAAAAAAACGCCAATTTTATCCTTTACCGGATATAGGCCCAGGAAGGCTTTACTTCCCCAATATTCTTTATAGGATGAAATTGGATTCTTATTGAACCAGGTTACCCAGCCGCCCCAACCGGTATCATAATAATCATATTCATCTTGATTAAGCATTAGTTTACGAGTTTCTGAGTGGATACCATCAGCAATAACAACCAAATCAAAATTTTCTATTTCACCACTCGAAGAAGTCACTTCCGTACTTTCTGGTTGGTCATTTAATGCAGTCACGGTAGTATTAAACTTTATTTTGTCTTGACCTACCTTACGAAGCAGAATATCAATCAAACCGGTTCTTGTGATACCCCGATAGGAACCATATTTCTCATTTATAAAATTGAGCGGATAGTTTTTAATTAATGTTCCATCGGCCCGGTGAATTTCATAACTCTCCATTTGAATACTATTCTCAAAATAATCTTTTCGGGCATCGAGTGTATTAAGTACCCGTCCGCCGAGAGGTAATAAGCCCAACATATACCCGGATTCATTGAAATCCTCCTTCTTCTCTCTTTCCAAAATAAGAGGTTCAATCCCTTGATTAATCAACAAGGCGGCACATGTTAATCCGGCAACCCCCGCTCCGACTATAAGTGTTTTCAGGTTTTGCATGACCTCGTGCAAATTTAATGAGCCTTGCTCAATAAATAAGAATAAGAAAAGATACCGGATTTACGAAAGTAGGGCTAATGGGGTCACACTTAAACGCGTGTTATAGCAAAACTTTTGAGTGAGGGCTTGAGCACTTTCAACAAATTTGATGAGCGAATCTGGAGTGATAAGTAATATCTCATCTTTTAATTCTAAAACTACACACTTATCACGATTCGTTGCATAGGCCCGAAACCTGCCTATTTCTAAATGACTAAATGTACCAACCCACCCAAACAAGCCACCATTTCTTAAAGGACGCACGTACCAAGGTTGAACTATCAATTAAGGAACAGCGAGTGACAAAACCAAGCCATTGGCGCCTCCCTGTGAAGCGCTGGATATAGCGGCATTATTGAAGTCGAAGGTTGTTTACCTTTGCAGGGGAACTTTGCTAAATGCCTTTGTCAACTGCTTGCATCGTATGATGAATTAAGTTCAGGCTATCCAGGCTGCCCATTTCTGCTCCCTTTTCAAAGTCCCCTTCTGTTTGAGCCATGGTATTGGTAAGATGGGCAAAACAAATGACGTTCTTATTTTTAGCTTTAGCAAAAGCATAAAGTGCAGCGGCTTCCATTTCTACACATACAGCATTTGGTTTTTTAGCTTTGGAAATCGACGATTGTGTTTCACGATAAGGGGCGTCCGTCGTCCAGCTAATACCCGTTTCCAGTGATAAATCAGCAGTGCGGTAATAAGAGATAAGATTTTCGTATAAATCCGGATTGATGCTGCTTGGTTTAGAAGGAGGCAGATAATGATAGCTTGTGCCCTCATCCCGAAGCGCCCGCTCGATTAAAATAAATTTAGGCTTATTTTTGGGCTGATTGATGATGCCCGCAGACGTTATACTAATGAGCGTTTCGCAACCCGATACAAATAACTGCTCGGCTATCAGCACGGCAAATGAAGAACCCACGGCACAGCCCAAAACCGCAAATTCAATATCCTGTTGTTTTACATTGTATAGTTTTGTGTGATAATCGGCCCAGCATTTATTAAGTGCTGCCTGATTGGTTCTTATTAAATAGTCTACTAAATCACCATCCGGATCAAGCACGCAAACATCAGGTACCTTTCCCTTAGCAAGATCCTTTTGACGCCTTGCCTCCCTGAGTAAATTTTCGGGTGCAAAAACGGAAGGCTCATTATAATCTTTACGGTCTGTAATCAATTTCATTACCTGTGTAACTATAAGGGCAGGATGGACAAATTTCAACTGGGGTAATATACAACGCTATATTTGTTATTCTTATTAATGGCTCAGGTTTGTTTCTCGGATAATTAGTGATAATGAAAATCCAAGTTCAATAAGGCAAGTGCAACATTAGGATTTAATATCAAAACGACCGCCTGTATAAGGGCTCTACCTTAAGCAGTTGTGTTGCGACCTTAGCCTTTGGGTTTCTCAACAACGAAAACCAAAAAGGGCCAAAGTGGAACACCGATCTTCTTTTTAAAGATAAGTTTCCCGCCCCTACTTTCCAGCGTTGGTAATACCTCTACTGCACGACATCCCAACGATAATTCAGGAATTTTCCAGTAAATATTTTCAACCCATTCTGACAATTTTTTAATAGCCGCATTTTGAGGCGCGATAGAATGGGCAATACCTATTTTCCCACCCGCTCTGATTACGCGATAAAGTTCTTTGGCTGCCACAGAAGGTTTATAAAGAGGGCACATGCTGTACGTTGAAAGCCCAACATCAAAGCTACCGCCTTCAAAAGGTAGCTTCTCAATATCTCCCTGCCTGAAGGTAAGGCGGTCTGTAAGATGGGCTTTTTCGGCCTTTTCTCTGGCTTTATTTAACATTTCTTCATTGAAATCATAGAGTGTTACTTTTCCCTTACTGCCTGCTTTTTGGGCAGCCATTAAAGCCGTTGTTCCGGTACCTGCTCCGGCATCAATAACCTGATCGCCACTATTGATCGTGTGGGAAACTACGAGTTTTCGACCTTTTTGATCAGCATTTAAAGTAAAAAAGGAATGTTGCCAGTCGTACCTTGAAGCGACCTTATTATAAACCGATTTTAGTTTATCCTTTGAGAGAGGATCGACCATAACCGTATTTTTTGAGTAAGCTTTAATTATGCTACGGTACGTCTCCGTGTTTAAGCGGTAGGCGCTGGAATGTTAAGGTAGACTACGGAAAACGCTTGTGACTTGCAAGAATGGGGACGGCGAGGAACTCCGAGGATTTGCGGTCTGCTTTAAGCATGGGTAATTAGCCGCTAAAGATACTTATATTCAGCTACTTCCCAGTCATACATTTCACCAAATTCTGATAGTTTCCTATAACCATCATATCTAATTGGAATTTTCTCTTTCTTAACCGAATCGGAACCGATTTTTGCGACCCGTAATTTGATAACTTTTTTATCGAAGTCGAAATGATCAGAATAGATTTTACCACCTGAAACTCCCACTAACGTAGCCTTAACTAAGCGTATATCCGCATTTTTATATTCAAAGATATATTTCGTATAACCACGGAGCAATTCATAATATAGGGTAAATTGATTGTCTTTTATTGAAATATTTGGCTTCAAATAACATAACATACCGCCTTCATCAGGACGACCAATAAACTTATTATTTTGTATAGTTACTTTTGGGTTATCGTTTTCTGAAATTAAAACCAGAATAATTCTTTCTTCATCTGCTAACAACTCTTTACTTTCACCGCAATTTTTAAAGCGATGATCCCCAGATTGTAAAATGACGGCAACATCTTTGATTTGATCAGCATTTAAATATCCCTCAGTCTTTTCTATTATAATCCATCCTTTGACTCGTTCAACCTCAGATAGAGTCTTACCATAAAGATCCGGGTATTTCATTTCGCTGCTTTGGCTGAAAGCAGCGAAACTAATGAGCAAAAAGATCAAAAGTGGAAATATTTTCACAACAGGAGTTTGAACAGGCCCTATACCGACTTCACCCTTGTGGGATCCCGGTCTTCCGGTGCTATGCAGCATTCCACGGGGCCCGCGCTTAATGGGCGTTGGATTCAAATTAAATAGTAGACTACGGAAAACGCTTGTGACTTGCAAGAATGGGAACGGCCAGGGTCAGCAGCAAACAAATGAAATTATTCCAATTCATGCCCATTTTGTTGAAGCGAATACTTCCGGTTCAAAATTTCACTTTTCAGTAGGAATAGGAGGGACTTTATTGGGTTAGTTTAACAAAGAATATTTTAAATAGGCCTATAAATTGCATTTATTTATTAAGGAAGCAGCTATTTATAACTTCATTAGATGCTCCTATTATGGACAAAGCGGATTGTTTGGTTGAGCGCTATGAAGGTTCGGAGCCGTTCTTTAATTTTGGTCTTCGTGATTATTTTAAACATAAGATGTATTATTGGGGTGAGCTGAGATATGACGTGAGTGATGTGCATAAGCCCACCCATGAGGCTCCAAGCACCTTACATTGTCTCAACCGGGTGTATCCCAATGCTATAGAGATAGGCCAACCGGTAGCTCAGCTTCCAAAATGGCGTATGGGAATTGCTGTTGTTGTTTGCATTTTTATGGTGGGCATGTGGCTGGTGCTATCCCCTGATAATTATTCTCTCGGCGATATGTTGCATTGGAGTGTGTTTATTGCGCTGTTGCCCGTATATCTCGGTTTACTTACCGTATGGTATGCCTATCGCTTAAACAATATGGAAGGCAGACAAACGGTCCTGTTTAATCGAAAGACGCGACAGGTTATTGCTTATCAAATTCGGGAACCGGGCTTTTTTAAATTTTGGGATACCGGCAAAGCACAGATCAAGGTGCTTCCATGGAAGAACTTTAGGGTTCGCGTTTACTTTTGTAGTGAAGGCAGAGGAAATCAATATACCTTACTTGGGTTGTTTTGGAGCCAAAGGGAAGATCCTGAGAAGCTAAGAGAGGTTGTACGTATCTATGATGAAGGCGCCAGCGAAGGGGGCGGTTATTTATTTCAACTGTGGGAACATATTCGGCAGTATATGGAGGAGCAAGGACCGCCTATGCAGCCGGGCGAGCAGTTGGGACCGGATTCCAAACAGCCATCCCCTTTCCCCGACAGCATTATCCGTAAAGCCGGGCGCAAGACCTATGACCCTGATCAAATTCACGCAATGGCCGACAATGCAAATGATTAGATACTAACAGCTGAAAATGACAATAAGAATAGCAATTGCTAAAGATTTGCCGGCTGCCACCTAAAGTACCGCAGTTATGCAGTGCCGGATTGAAATTGTATGGCAGGCTATGAAAAACACTAAGGCTTTGGAAAGAGAAGAAGGCCAGGGGCGAGTGGCGTCCGCTTTGAAGTGCCGGTTATTTGCGGACTATTTTTTTGGGGTGTTTAGCTAAATTAGAAAATTCATTCAATAATTGTTTATCCATAGTGATTAAATTTACGTCAAGGTCTTTGGCTAAACTCACAAATTCGCAATCATAGGAAGGACATGTTGACTGATTAACATGATGTAAGACTTGAACTGAGTTTATATGATACTGCCTTTCTTGCATTTGCTGGGCGGCTTTTTCAACAATCAGAAGTGCCTCAGCCAGTTCAATCAGGTCTTTTCGAAGATAGAGTGAAATTACATTTCGAAATTCACTTTTCCATAGGATTGGGGCCGCCCACTCAGGAACTTCTTGATATAGCTTATCACATAGGTCTGTAGATTCTGAAGGGAGCCAAAAATGAGCAAGTATATTAGTGTCAACAACGATCATGGACGTCCCTGATTGATAGCGTCTTCAATTTCTTGAGAAGAAAGGCTGCCTTTGGCTCTTTTCCGTAATTTGCGGGCTTCTTGCAATATTTTATCCGGAGAAATGCGTCGGGCCTGTACCGTTTGCTCCAAACAAGCAATTATTTCGCTGTTGATGCTTCGGTGATGAGCCTGAGCTTGATCACGAACTTTGTCATAAATCCTTTCCGGTATGTTTTTTACTGTAATACTTGGCATGATTGCTTGGTTCCGTTATGGTTTATAAATGAAGCTAAAGAAGCCTATAGGATATTGCAAGGAAGGAACGTCTCTGTTGAAGCGCTGAGCTATGTCGTTCTATA
This sequence comes from Fodinibius sp., assembly GCA_035300985.1. Lineage (GTDB taxonomy): Bacteria > Bacteroidota > Rhodothermia > Balneolales > Balneolaceae > Fodinibius. The sequence continues at coordinate 682 of DATGUX010000214.1, read as the reverse complement.
ATCGGTCATAGCCTTCCGGTTCCATATCAGGAACATCTGCCATGCTTTTCTCGAATTCACGGCGACTTCCTTTTTAAAAGGATTAGGTGTACAAGATGTTAGGATTTTACAAGTCATGTGTATAAATTTGGAATAAATACACACTAATAAAATATTGAATTATGCGGACCAATGTAGTGATCGATGATGACTTAATGGATGAGGCATTGAAAGTAAGTCATTTAAAAACAAAAAAAGATGCCGTGGAAGAAGGCTTAAAATTGTTAGTACAGCGCAAGAAACAGGAAAATATCAAAAACTTACGAGGAAGATTGCACTGGAAAGGTGACTTGGAAGATATGAGGACTGACGAGAGGTGATTTTAGTAGATACCAGCGTATGGATTGATTATTTCAATGGCATCAAAAACAAGCAAACTGAAAGCCTGGACCAAATCCTTTCTGAGCAGTCTGTTTTAGTTGGAGATATTATTCTCACCGAAGTTCTGCAAGGTTTTGATAGCGATAAAGAGTTTAGATTAGCCAAACAAGCTTTTGAACCATTAGACTGTATTCATCTTGGAGGGAAGTCGCTGGCCATAAAAGCTGCATCTAATTTTCGTTTTCTCAGATCGAAAGGCCTAACAATTCGCAAAACAGTAGATATGCTTGTTGGAAGCTGGTGCATTGAACACGAAATGGAG